>NZ_JBHXAY010000055.1:0-44237 GCF_042728775.1 Nocardia sp. NPDC060259 | reverse complement strand
GTTACGAGGACCTCACGCCGACTGATCCGAAATGTGATCCTCGGTTCGCATTCGCTCGGCTTCGACCGTCGCCGGATGCACCGCGATCAGGCCGAGACCCTCGCGCCTGCGGCAGAGCCGAGCCAGTTCCTCGTAGGCGGGCGCGCCGAGCAGTTCGCGCAGTTCCGGGCCGTAGGACTGCCACACCGGCTTGGCGCCGACGTGCGCGTCGGGGGAGCCGGTGCAGTACCAATCCAGGTCGAGGCCGCCGGGGCCCCAGCCGCGGCGGTCGTACTCGGTGACCACGGTGCGCAGGATCTGCTCGCCGTCGGGGCGCTCCACCCAGTCCTGGGTGCGGCGAATCGGCAGCTGCCAGCAGACGTCGGGCTTCACCTCGAGCGGTTCGATGCCCTTGCGCACCGCCATGATGTGCAGCGCGCAGCCGGGGCCCGCGGCGAAACCGGGGCGGTTGAGGAAGATGCAGGCGCCGTCGAAGCGGCGGGTGCGCAGGGCGGGTTCGTCCTCGAGCTCGTCGAGTTCGAGGTAACCCTTCTTGACCACCTTGCCCTTCTCGGTGGCCTCGCCCATCAGCTGCCAGTCCTCGGGTGTGAGCATCTTCACAGCACTCGCCAGGCGCTTGCGGTCGTCCTTGTCGGCGAGGAATGCGCCGTGCGAGCAACACCCGTCGTCGGGGCGGTCGGCGATGATCCCCTGACAGGCCGGTGTGCCGAATACACACGACCAGCGCGACAGCAGCCAGGTCAGGTCGGCGACGATCTGGTGCTCGTCGTTTGCTGGGTCGGTGAACTCGATCCATTCGCGCGGGAAGTCGAGCTCGACCTCGGGGCTCGGATTGATCTTTCGCCCAGGTCGGAGCCCGGTCTCCGCGGAACCAGATGCGCCTTCGGTCACAACTTATGACGCTAACAGTTCAGTCGCCTGACCTGTAGGACGGGATCACCAAGTACCGTATTCCTGTGCGGCTTGGTGTTCTCGATGTCGGAAGCAATACCGTTCACCTGCTCGTGGTGGACGCGCATCGTGGTGGACACCCGATGCCGATGAGCTCGTCGAAGTCGGCGTTACGGCTGTCGGAGAACATGGACGGCGACGGGCGGATCACCGAGGCGGGCGAGGCGCGGCTGGTCGCGACCATCGCCGAGTTCGCCGATCTGGCCCGCAATTCCAAGTGCGTCGAGCTGATGCCGTTCGCGACCTCGGCGCTGCGTGAGGCGACCAATTCCGAGGAAGTGCTGGCCCGGGTGCGCGCCCTGACCGGTGTCGATCTGGAGGTGCTCTCCGGCGACGACGAGGCGAGGCTGACGTTCCTCGCGGTGCGCCGCTGGTTCGGCTGGAGCGCGGGCCGCATCATCAATCTCGACATCGGCGGCGGTTCGCTGGAGATGTCCAACGGCGGCGACGAGGAACCCGACGTCGCGCTGTCGCTGCAACTCGGCGCCGGCAGGCTCACCAGGGAGTGGCTGCGCGACGATCCACCGGGCAAGCGCAAGATCGCGGTCCTGCGTGACTGGCTCGACGCGGAGCTGGTCGCGCCGAGCAAGACCCTCATCGAACCGGGCAAGCCGGACCTGGCCGTCGGCACCTCGAAGACGTTCCGTTCGCTGGCCAGGCTGACCGGTGCGGCACCCTCGGCCGCCGGTCCACGGGTGCGCCGTACACTGACCAGCTCCGGTTTGCGCCAGCTGATCGCGTTCATCTCCCGGATGACCGCGGCCGACCGCGCCGAGCTGGAAGGTGTGAGTTCGGACCGGTCCCAGCAGTTGGTGGCCGGCGCACTGGTCGCGGAGGCGAGTATGCGGGCGTTGTCGCTCGACAGCATCGAGATCTGCCCATGGGCGCTGCGCGAAGGCCTGATCCTGCGCAAACTGGACAGCGAGCCCAATGGAGGGCCGGTCATCCTGCCGCCGGCCGAACCGGCGGCGAGAGCGGAGTCGGCATGAGTGGTGAGGATTCGAAACAGCTATCCGTCGCCGAACTACTCGCGCGCAATGCCGCGCAGGGCGCCTCGGCGCCGTCGGGTGGCGGTGGCCGCCGCAGACGCAGCGGGCGCGGGCTCTCGGTCAACGATCTGACCGGGGAGAACGCGGCCGTCAAGCCGAACTCGCACGCCGCGCCCGCGCCCGAACCGGCCGCCCCGACCTACCAGCCTGCGCCGGAACCGGCGAGTTACGAACCACCCGCGAGCTACGCACCGCCCGCGAGTTATGAGCCCGCGCCGTATCCGCCGCCGGGCCCGGCCGAGCCGGCGTTCTCGCCGATGTCAGGGCCGATCACCCGCTTCGACCCCCACTCGGGGTTCTCCGCTCCCGACCCGAACGATCCGCTCGGCGTGGCGGGGCCGCGTCCGTCGTCCGATCCGTTCGGTCCGTTCCGGGCGGAGGCGCGCGACACCTCGACCCGCGACACCTCGACACGTGCCACCGGGCGTGGTCCCGGCAGGCTCGGCGCGCCAGGCTCGGCGCAGCCTGTCGATCCCGGCATCGCCGAGATGTTCGGCTCCGGCGCGCTGCCCGCGGTGCCGGGAGCCGCTGGTGGCCGTCGTCGTAAGCCCGATCCGGAAGAGGTTCCCGAGCCGCCGCAGGCGCCCCCGGTCACCGGTGGCCGCGCCGCGCGCAGGCGGGCCGCCGAGGCCGCGGAGGAAGCCGCCGCCGCGCCTGTCGCGGAGCCGTCCGGTTACACGCCTGCCGGTTACGAACCTTATGAGGCTCCGCGTGGCTTCAACGGCCGCCAGGACGCGCCACCGTTCAACGGCTATCCGGGTGCTGAGGCACCGGGCTTCGGTGGCTACCCCGATGCGGGACCCGCCTTCGGGCCACGTCCGGATTCGGTCCCTGGCTTCGGCGGTTTCGCCGATGTCGATGCGGCGCTCGGCAGGCGCCAGGACGACGCCACCCAGGCCTTCAAGCCGGCTCCGGACGCACCGCAGGCGCGGGGGACCGGCTGGCCGCAGGCTCCCGAGGCCGATCAGCGCCCGTCGCTGGATCGCCGACGCTCCGCACCCGACGCGGAGAAGAAGGGCGGACTGCCGTCGTGGTCGGCGCGCAGGCATCGCCCCGACGCCGAGGGATCCGCACCCGACAGCGGTGGTTTCGCCACGGCCGCGTGGTCGCCGGTCAGCCAGGAACAACCCCTGATCGCCGGTCAGTCGGTGGCCGGTGACCTGCTGCGGCAGCGCGCCGACGACGCCGACGCGCGCACCGAGGTCTATCGTGTCGGCGCCGAGCAGCCGGGCGCCGACCCCGACACCGACGACTACGCCGAGTCCGACTACGTCGACCGCGACTACGCCGACAACGACTATTCCGACGCCGACTACGACGACGGCGAGTACGACGACGAGGACGACTACGACGACTACGAGCCCGAGCCGAAGCCGACCAGGGCGAGCAGGCGGGCCGCGACCAAGGCCGCCGCGTCCAAGGTGGCGCGCAGGGCCAAGTCGCGGGCCGCGAGCCGGATGGCCGCGAGCCGGGTCGGTGCGAGCCGGGTGGCGGCAGGCCGGATGGCGGCCGGCCGGGCCGGTGCCCGCTCCGCGCGCAGCGCCACCGACGACGCCAACCGCCGTCAGTGGCTGATCCTCGCCGGGCAGAGCGTCGGCGCCGCGGTCGCGGGCATGTTGCTGTTCAAGGGTTTCGAGACGATGTGGGAGACGCTGCCGTGGGTGGCGCTCGCCCTCGCGATGGTCGTGATCCTCGGACTCGTCGCCCTGGTCCGGGTGCTGCGCCGCACCGACGACATCTTCAGCACTGTGATCGCCGTCGTCGTAGGCGTCTTCGTGACGCTGGGACCGCTAGCCTTTCTCCTCAGTACCAGCTGAAGCAGGGAGTGGGCTGTGGGGAACGCGCGGGCGGACATCGGAATCGGGCTGTCGACGGCATCGGTGTATCCGGAGAACACGCAGGCGGCGTTCCGCTACGCGGCCGAATTGGGTTACGACGGTGTGGAATTGATGGTGTGGGCCGAGCCGGCCAGCCAGGACATCGCGACCGTGCAGTCCTACGTCAAGCGCTACGGCGTTCCGGTGCTCGCCGTGCACGCGCCGTGTCTGCTGATCTCCCAGCGGGTTTGGGGCGCCGACCCGGTGGCCAAGCTGGAACGCAGCGTGCGTACCGCGCAGGCGCTCGGCGCCGACACCGTGGTGGTGCATCCGCCGTTTCGCTGGCAGCGCCGCTACGCCAAGGGCTTCGCCGACCAGGTCGGTGAGCTCGAGGCGAGCTATCCGGTGAAGGTCGCGGTCGAGAACATGTTCCCGATGCGGGCCGACACCCTGTTCCGTGAGGGCGCGGTGCGCAGGCTGGAACGCCGATCGGGGCCGGGCAGGGCGGTGAGCGCGTTCAGTCCGTCGTTCGATCCCACCGACATCGGCTTCGAGCACTACACCCTCGATCTGTCGCACACCGCGACCGCGGGCGCCGACGCGCTGGAGCTGGCGCGGCGGATGGGCGACGGCCTGGTGCATCTGCACCTGGCCGACGGTCGCGGCGCCGCGCACGACGAGCACCTGGTCCCCGGCGAGGGCACCCAGCCGTGCGCGCAGCTGTGCGAGTACCTGGTGCACACCGGTTTCACCGGGCACGCGGTGGCCGAGATCAACACCCAGACCGCGCGGACCACCGCCGAGCGCTCGGCGCTGCTCGGGCGCACCCTCGATTTCGCGCGCAGGCATCTCACCGGCGCGACCCACGCCGACCGCTCCTGACACATCACACCGCCGCGCCATGGTGGTCGCCGTTGCCTGCTTGTACGCTGTACGAATTGCCGTTGCACAGCGACCAGGAGTGACGATGACGCGAGAACTCGCGACCGACGCGCCGTTCAGTCAGGTGGTCGACCTGACCGAGCTCCCCACCACCGATGCCGACACCGGGCGCTACGTCGGCATCATCGCGCCCACCTGGACCATCGGTCCCAAGGTGCACGGCGGCACCATGGTCGCCGCCAGCGCCGCCGCGGCCACCCGCTGGCTCACCGAGGCCGACCCCGCGCTCGCGCAGATGGCGCCCATCGCGGCCAGCTCCGACTTCCTCGGCGCCCCCGAGCCCGGCGAGGTCGAGTACGCGGTCCACATCCGCAAGAAGGGCCGCCAGATCTGCCTCGCCGACGCGGAGCTGATCCAGGACGGGCGCACGCTGGTGCGCACCGCCTTCACCTTCGGCCACCTCGACACCGACGGCACCCGCTTCAGCGACACCGGCACCGACATGCCCGCCGAGCCGGACGCAGGCGCGCTCGAGTACACCCCCGATTCGCCGATGGGCAAGATCGTGCACGTCGGCGAGGTGTCACGGGTCTTTCTAGACGCGACCTGGGCCGACTTCGCCCGCGGCGAGACCGGCCCGCCCCGGGCTCGGCTGTGGATCCGGCCGCTCGACGGCGACGAGGCCGACCCGCGCGTGCGCGCCGCCTTCGCCATGATGGCCGCCGACATGAGCCCGCCGGTGCCGATGAACCTCGGCCACTTCGGCTGGTCGCCGACCGTCCAGATGACCACCTACCTGCGCCGCATCCCCGCCCCGGGCTGGCTGCGGGTCATCGCGACCGCCCGTGAGGTCGGTGAGCGCATGTTCGACGAGGACCAGCTGGTCATCGACTCCACCGGCGCCGTCGTCGCCCAGAGCCGCCAATTGGCGTTGATCCCGGCGGCGCGCTGAGGGACACCGCACCACTAACCTTGTCTGTATGACGAGAATTGCGGTGGTCGGTGGCGGGCGGATCGGTGAGGCGCTGGTCGCCGGATTGCTGGAATCCGGTAGGGCGACCAAGGAACTGGTCGTCGTCGAGCCGGTCGCCGCGCGGGCGGCTCAGCTCGCCGAGCGGTTCAAGATCCGGGTGACCGGATCGGTCGCCGACGCGGTCGTCGGTGCCGACATCGTCGTCGTCGCGGTCAAGCCGGGCGATGTCGACTCGGTGCTCACCGACCTGTCCAAGGCCGACCTGGACACCGGCCGGGAGCAGGTGCTCGTCTCGCTGGCCGCCGGCGTCACCACCACGCGGCTGGAGTCCAAGCTGCCCGCGGGCTTCGCGGTGGTCCGGGTCATGTCGAACACGCCGATGCTGGTCGGGCAGGGCATGAGCGTGCTCGCCGCCGGCCGCTACACCGACGCCGAGCAGCTGGAGATCGTCGGCGAGATGCTCGAAGCCGTCGGTCAGGTGGTGACGGTGCCCGAAGCCCAGATGGACGCGGTCACCGCGGTGTCGGGTTCGGGACCGGCGTATTTCTTCCTCGTCGTCGAGGCGATGATCGATGCGGGCGTGAGCCTGGGGCTGACCCGCGATGTGGCCAGCCAGCTGGTCGTCCAGACCATGATCGGCTCGGCCGCGCTGCTGGACGAGACCGGGCAGAGCGCGGTCGATCTGCGGGCCGCGGTCACCTCGCCCGCAGGCACGACGGCGGCGGCGCTGCGGGTGCTCGAGCGCGGCGCGTTGCGGTCGAGCTTCATCGAGGCGCTACACGCCTCCAAGCAACGTTCCGCGGAACAGGGCGCGTCGCACGAATGACGATCGGGTACCCGGGATGAAAACCGATTTCTCACACCCGTCGCAGTAATCCCACTGGTCCCGCTAAGCTCGTAGAAGCACGTGCGTGTCTGTTCCGCCGGTGGGGAAGCCGGTGGCGCGGACGTGCCGGAGGTCAATGGTGCCATGATGTCTGCGAACAGAATGTCTGCAAGCAATTCACCGGCGTCGGGCGGTGGATCGGGTTCTTCCGGTCCGCGGGTCGGCTCCACGCAGGGACAACCGGTGATCGGCGGTGGCACGCAGTTTCTCACCGTCGCCGAAGTCGCCGATCTCATGCGGGTGTCGAAGATGACGGTGTATCGGCTCGTGCACTCGGGTGAACTGCCCGCGGTGCGGGTCGGCCGCTCGTTCCGGGTGCACGCGAAGGCGGTGCACGACTACCTGGAGACGTCCTACTTCGACGCGGGCTGAACCAGCCCGCCAGGTACAAGGGCGGTTTCGTCGCTGCTCGGGTGTCCCGGTAGCATGAACCCTCGGTTCGTGTCCGCCTGCCGGTGGCACCGCTTCGTGGTGTCCGGTGCGCCCCGGCGGCGCGGGCACCAGACGACGCACGCGACACCGCGTGTGTATGCCGAGTAGAGAAACGCGAGGAAACCCTATGGGTTCTGTGATCAAGAAGCGCCGCAAGCGTATGTCGAAGAAGAAGCACCGCAAGCTGCTTCGCCGCACGCGTGTTCAGCGGCGCAAACTCGGCAAGTAAGCCTGCGTGCCTACGCGAGCCCGTCACCTTCGGAGGTGGCGGGCTTGTGTTTTCTTACAGCGTCATCGTTAAAAGCTTGTTGATCGTGTCGGTGGGTGGCGCGAATGCGGCTACTCTGGTACGCGGGAAAACACTAGAAGCAGGGGGCTTTGAGTGGGGCCAGGTCCGAGTTCTGATACACGGGAACGACACGTTCCGAAGGTAGTGCTGGTGACCGGTGCCAGCCGCTTCTTCGGTAGCAACGTCGCGTCCCGGCTCGCCGTGGAACCGGGTGTCGAGCACGTGATCGCCGTCGACACGATGACCCCGAGCCGGGAGCTCCGCCGTCGCATGGGCAGCGCCGAGTTCGTGCGCGCCGACATCAGGAATCCGCTGATCCGCAAGGTCGTCGAGGGCAACGACGTCGATACCGTCGTGCACGCGGCCGTGCTCACCCGTCCGCCCGCCGGTGGCGGTCGCGCGGTGATGAAGGATCTCAACGTCCTCGGCACGATGCAGTTGCTCGCCGTGTGTCAGAAGGCGCCGTCGGTGCGGCGCGTTGTCGTCCGGTCGTCCTCGGCGGTGTACGGCTGCAGCGCCAAGGATCCGGTGAAATTCACCGAGGAAATGGGCGCGCGTACCCCACCGTCCGGTTGGTTTGCGCGCGACATGATCGATATCGAAGCGCTGGTGCGCGGAATGGCGCGGCGCAGGCCCGATATTTCCGCATCGATTCTGCGTTTCGCGCCGATCGTCGGTCCCCGGCTGGCCGATCGCGGCGTGCAATATCTGCGTTCGCCGATCACGCCGACCGTGCTCGGTCGCGAAGCCAGGCTGCAATTGCTGCACGAGGAAGATGCTGTCGCCGTACTGGTGCACGCCGCATTACGCGCGCACGGCGGTACCGTGAATATCGCGGGCGACGGCGCGCTGGCCATGTCGCAGGCGATCCGCCGGGCAGGGCGCATAGTCGCGCCGGTGCCGTTCTTCGTTTTCCGCACTGTCGGGCGCACGCTGATGGGCCCGGTCATGCGCGGATTCAGTGGCGAACAACCCGACTACTTCTACTTCGGTTGCGGGCTCGACACCACCCGCATGCGGACCGAACTCGGTTTCACCCCCCGCTGGACCACGGTCCAGGCATTCGACGATTTCATCGCGGGCGCAGCGTTGCGGCCCGTCGTCGATCCGAAATGGATCGACGCCGCGGAAACCAAACTGCTCGGCCTCATCGGGGCCGGTTCGGGAGCGCATACATGAACGAGGGAGCGAAAGTAATTCGTCTCGACGTGAATGTCGAGGCCCGACAAAGACCACCGGCGCGGCGTTGGCCCGACCAGCCGGTGCAGGCCACCCCGGTCACCTCGCTGAGCGAGCGCAGGCCCGGCATGCCGACCAGGCCGCCGAAGACCCTGTCCGAGATCGTCCGCGGCGCCCTCGGCGCGCAGATCGAGAACGCCGCGGAGTTCGCGCGGCGCAGGTTCACCGGCGACTACCAGGTCGACGAGTTCGGCTACGACGAGCACCTGCTCGAGTCGGTCATCCTGCCCGCGCTGCGGCCGCTGTCGGATTACTGGTTCCGGGTCGAGGTCGCTGGCATCGAGAACATCCCCGCGTCCGGTGGCGCGCTGATCGTCGCCAACCACGCGGGCACCGTGCCGCTCGACGGGCTGATGCTGCAGCTGGCCATCCACGACAAGCATCCGAGTCGGCGCGCGCTACGGCTGCTGGCCGCCGACCTGATCTTCGAGCTGCCGATGCTCGGTGCGCTGGCCCGCAAGGCCGGGCACACGCTGGCCTGCCATCCCGATGCCGAGCGTCTGCTGCGTTCCGGCCAGATCGCGGGTGTGTTCCCCGAGGGCTTCAAGGGCGTCGGCAAGAACTACGCCGACCGCTACAAGCTGCAGCGCTTCGGCCGCGGCGGATTCGTCTCCGCGGCCGTGCGCACCGGGGTGCCGATCATCCCGTGCTCGATCGTCGGCTCCGAGGAGATCTACCCGAAGCTGGCCGACATCAAGCCGCTGGCCCGCCTGCTCGGCCTGCCGTACTTCCCGGTGACCCCGCTGTTCCCGCACCTTGGCCCGCTGGGCGCGATTCCGCTGCCGTCGAAGTGGTACATCGAATTCGGCGAGCCGATCGCCACCACGGCCTACGAGCCGGAAGAGGCCGACGACCCGATGACGATGTTCGAGGTCACCGACCAGGTCCGGGAAACAATCCAGCAGACCCTTTACAAACTGCTCGCCAAGCGCAGAAACACCGTGATGGGCTAGAACGCGCAACCAACCAGCTCCCAGCTGCCGCCCTCATAGCGCAAGACCGACAGCCAACGGTCGAGCTTCCGGAAGGCCCGCTGAATACGCGGGGAGGCGGGCTAGCCCGCCCGCTTTCGGGTGATCGCCGCGGCGACCGCGCCGCCCGCCGCACCCAGCGCGAGGGCGGTGGGGACGCCGATCTTGGCGGCCTTGCGGCCGGTGCGGAAGTCGCGGATCTCCCAGCCCCGGTTCTTGGCGACCTCGCGCAAATCCGAGTCGGGGTTGATCGCGACCGCGGTGCCGACCAGCGACAGCATGGGCACGTCGTTGTGGCTGTCGGAGTAGGCCGTGCAGCGCTTGAGGTTGAGGCCCTCGCGGATGGCCAGGGTGCGCACCGCGTGCGCCTTGCCGAGGCCGTGCAGGATGTCACCGACCAGCCTGCCGGTGAACTTGCCGTCGACGCTCTCGGCGACCGTGCCGAGGGCGCCGGTCAGGCCGAGGCGCTTGGCGATGACATTGGCCAGCTCCACCGGCGTCGCGGTCACCAGCCAGACCTGCTGGCCGGCGTCGAGGTGCATCTGGGCGAGCGCGCGGGTGCCGGGCCAGATCTTGTCGGCGATGATCTCGTCGTAGATCTCCTCGCCGAGCGCGGCGAGTTCGGCGGTCGGGCGGCCCGCGATGAAGCTGAGCGCCTTCTCCCGGCCCGAGGCCATGTCGGAGGAGTTCTCCTTGCCGGTGACCCGGAATTTCACCTGCTTCCAGGCGACGTCGACCAGGTCGGAGGTCTTGAAGTATTTGCGCGCGGCCAGACCGCGGGCGAAGTGCACGATCGAGGCGCCCTGCACCAGGGTGTTGTCGACGTCGAAGAACGCAGCCGCCGTCAGATCGCGCGGTACCTCGGGGCCCGCGTCGTCGCCCTGTTCGGCGAGTTCGGCATCGTGCAGGGTGAGCGCGGCGTCGGCGCTGGCCTCACCGGCCAGGTTGGCGCGCAGCTCCTCCTCGCTCGGCCCGAACGGACTGCGCGGCAGCCGTGCGAACTGTTCCTGCAGTTCCTGGCCGAGGCGGCTTGGCTGCCACCGCGCAGGGAACTCCCCGAATCGTCCTGCGACGAATCCGGCCCTAGCCACCTTCGAACGTTCCGGCACCAGTACCCTCCGCTAGTCGCGCGAACCATGTCCACAGTAACCGGATTCACCGACAACCCGCGGCGGGCCCGAGGATTAAATAGAGCTCATGACTAATCCCACACCCACCGTGACCCTGTTGACGCGAGCCGGTTGCGGCCTGTGCAGCATCGCACTGGCGCAATTGGAGACGATCTGTGGTGATTTCGGTCTCCCGGTGCACACCGTAGACGTCGACGAAGCCGCGGTCAGCGACCCCGGACTGCGCGCCGAATACGGCGATCGGCTGCCCGTGGTCCTGTTGGACGGCCGTGAACACAGCTATTTCGACGTCGACGAGCCACGTTTGCGGGCCGACTTGAGCCGTTTCGCTGGTCGCGGCGGAAAATGAGGCCAATTTCACCGACTTTGTGAACGCCTGCACAAGCGGTTACGGTGGTGGCACGCAATCCGCACCGCCGCCCCAAGCAGCGGCGGTGGCCGGGTTTGCACAGCCCCCCATGGCACGCGTCGCGCTCGCGACGCAGTGACCCACACCGGTGAACGAACGACAGGAACCGGACCGCGATCAGGCCCGGCACGAGGAGCCGACGACGTGACAGAGCAGCATGAGACGCCAGGTGGCGTCTCCGGCAAGGCTCTTCAGAGGGATATCCCCCAGGCCACGGTGACTCGTCTTGCTACCTATCTCCGGGTTCTCGCCGGGTTGGCCGACGAGGGTGTAGCCATCGTATCGAGTGAGGAACTTGCTGTCGCGGCGGGTGTCAATTCGGCCAAGCTGCGCAAGGATCTTTCCTTCCTCGGACCCAACGGCGTGCGGGGTGTCGGCTATGACGTAGCCAAGTTGCGCACCAGGATCGAAGATGTGCTCGGTCTGTCGCAGGGACATCGGGTGGTGCTGATCGGTGCGGGCAATCTGGGCCGCGCCCTGGTCGGCTACGGCGGTTTCGGGGTACGTGGCTTCACCGTGGTCGGGATCTTCGACAACGCCCCCGCGGTGATCGGTCAGACGTACGCCGGTCTCGTCGTGCGCGATGTCGAGCAGCTCACCGAGCAGATTCCGGCGCTCGCGCCGACCATCGCGGTACTCGCCGTGCCGGACGAGGCCGCCCAGGACGTGTGTGACCGGCTCGTCGCCGCCGGGCTCCCGTCGATCTTGAGCTTCGCCCCGTGTGCCCTGCTCACGCCGGCCCATGTGGAGGTTCGCCGCGTCGACCTGGCGATGGAGCTGCAGATGCTCTCCTTCGACGCCGCCCGCAACGACGCGCCCGCCCTGCCCGAGGTGGCTCAGGCCGGGTCCGGCCGGATCGCGCGCCGGGTGCCGACGCAGAACCATCCCGCCCTCACGCACCCCGCGCCGGTCGAACCGGCGCGCGGCAGGCCGCAGCGCCGCACCGCGCCGCACTCGGCCACCCCGCATTCGGCAACGGAGCCAAGCACCAAGGGATCGGTGATCACGCCATGAGCGAGCGCCAGCGAGCGAATCAGCAGGCCAGCGCGCGGACGCGCATGACGGCGCCGAGCGCAAGCGAGGTGCGGTCATGAGTGTCCTGCTCGTCGGAATTTCTCATCGGAGTGCGCCGGTCTCGGTGCTCGAGAAGGTCGCCATCAGTGAGGCCGACCGCCCGAAGCTGGTCGACCGGCTGCTCGAGTCGAGCCATGTGTCCGAGGCGATGATCGTCTCCACCTGCAACCGCGTCGAGGTCTACGCCGTGGTCGACGCCTTCCACGGCGGGCTCGGCGAGGTCAGCGAACTGCTGACCAAGCATTCCGGCCTGCCGCTCGGCGATCTGACCAGGCACGCCTACGTGCGCTACAGCGAGGCCGCGGCCGAGCACCTGTTCGCGGTCGCCAGCGGCCTCGACTCGATGGTCGTCGGCGAGCAGCAGGTGCTCAGCCAGATCCGCAGCGCCTACGCCAGCGCCGACGGGCAGCAGGCGGTCGGGCGCACCATGCACGAGCTGGCCCAGCACGCGCTGCGGGTCGGCAAGCGGGTGCACTCGGAGACCGGCATCGACCGGGCGGGCGCCTCGGTGGTGTCGGTGGCGCTGGACCGGGCGCGTGGCGTCGTCGGCGATCTCGCGGGCCGCACCGCGGTGGTGCTCGGCGCCGGTGCGATGGGCGGGCTGGCCGTCGCGCATCTGTCGCGGGCCGGCATCGGCCGGATCATCGTCGTCAACCGCACGCTCGATCGTGCGCAGCGCTTGGCCGAGACCGGTCGCAGCATGCACGGCGTCGACGCCGAGGCCGTGGAGATGTCGCGCCTCACCGAGGCGATGGCGGCCGCGGACGTCGTCATCACCTGTACCGGCGCGGTCGGTGCGGTCGTCACACTGGCCGACACCCACCGCGCGCTCGCTGACCGGGCCCGCACCGACGCCGCCGAACATCCGCTGGTCTTCTGCGATCTCGGCCTGCCTCGCGATGTGGAGCACGCCGTGGCGGGTCTGCCCGGCGTCGCCGTCATCGACATCGAATCGCTGCAGCGCGATCCGGCCGCGGGCGCCGCGGCCGACGACACCGCCGCCGCGCGTCAGATCGTCGCCGACGAACTCGCGAAATATCTTGCCGGGCAACGCATGGCGGAGGTCACCCCGACGGTGGCCGCACTGCGTCAGCGCGCCGCCGAAGTGGTGGAAGCCGAACTGCTCCGCCTGGATTCGCGGCTACCCGACTTGGCCGATCCGGCTCGCGACGAGGTGGCGCGCACCGTTCGCCGCGTCGTCGACAAGCTGCTGCACGCGCCGACGGTGCGCGTCAAGCAGTTGGCATCGACGCCGGGTGGCGACAGCTACGCCGAGGCGTTGCGTGAGCTGTTCGAACTGAAACCCGGTGCGGTGCAAGCGGTTGCCGCTCCCATGGAGGTCGCTGCGGGCGAGTCCGCGCTGGCCGACGACTTCACCGCAGGACACCTCGGCGATGGGCAGGACTCATGATCACGACAGTGCAGGAAGAGGACACCGTGACCGCAGGCAGCAGCAGTGCGCCGTGGCGGATCGGCACGCGCGGCAGCCTGCTCGCGCTGACACAGGCGGGCACCATCCGTGATGCGCTGATCGCCGCGGGTCAGCCCGCCGAACTGGTCGTGATCAAGACGCCCGGTGATCTGTCGTCGGATCCGGTCCAGAAGATCGGCGTCGGCGTGTTCACCTCGGCGCTGCGCGACGAGCTCGCCGCGGGTGGCATCGACATCGCGGTGCACTCCTACAAGGACCTCCCCACCGCGCAGGACCCGCGCTTCACCATCGCCGCCATCCCGCCCCGCGAGGACCCGCGCGACGCGCTGGTCGCCCGCGACGGACTGGTCCTCGGTGAACTGCCCGCCGGCGCCAAGGTCGGCACCTCGGCGCCGCGGCGCGCCGCCCAGCTGCGGGCACTCGGCCTGGGCCTCGACATCGTCCCGCTGCGCGGCAACATCGACTCCCGGTTGCGCAAGGTGAGCGAGGGTGAACTCGACGCGATCGTCATCGCCCGCGCCGGTCTGGCCAGAATCGGGCGGACCGACGCGATCACCGAATCGCTCGAGCCGGTGCAGATGCTGCCCGCCCCTTCGCAGGGCGCCCTCGCGGTGGAATGCCGCAGTGACGACCCGCAGCTGATCGAGATCCTCGCCGGTCTGGACGACGCGCCGACCAGGGCCGCCGTGCTGGCCGAGCGTTCGCTGCTCGGTGAGCTCGAGGCGGGCTGCACCGCGCCGATCGGCGCCATCGCCGAGGTCGTCGAGTCGATCGACGAGGACGGCCGCATCTTCGAGGAACTGTCGCTGCGGGCCTGCGCGGCCGCGATCGACGGCTCCGACGTCCTGCGCGCCTCGATCGTCGGCGCGCCGCGCGACGCCGAGGAGCTCGGCCGCGCACTCGCGCGCGATCTGCTGGATCTGGGCGCTCGCGCATTGCTGAGCGTCGCGGACGAGCCGGAACCGGAGGTCGGTTCCCCCACACAGGCGGTGAACACCCCCGCCCCAGACTTCACCAATTCCAGCCCGATGGAGAACAACCGATGAGCAGCCGAGGCACCAAGAAGCAACCAGGGCGGATCCTTTTCGTCGGATCCGGCCCCGGCGACCCGGCCCTGCTGACCGTGCGCGCCCGTGAGGTGCTCGAGCGGGCGACGCTGGCGTTCACCGACCCCGACGTCGACAAGGGCGTGCTCGCGCTGATCGGCATCGCCGTCGAGGCGGGCGAGGACGGCGAGCGCCCGGTCGACGTGCGTCCGGCGCTCGGCGAACCCGCCGAGGTGGCCAAGACGCTGATCGCCGAGGCCCGCGGCGGACACGATGTGGTGCGCGTCGTCGCGGGCGATCCGCTGACCACCGATTCGGTGATCAACGAGGTCAACGCCGTCACCCGCTCGCACATGGTGTTCGAGGTGCTGCCCGGCCTGCCGAACGGCTCGGCGGTGCCCAGCTACGCGGGTATCGCCCTCGGTTCCGGGCACACCGAGGCGGACGTGCGCGGCGAGGTCGACTGGGCTGCGCTGGCCGCCGCCCCCGGTCCGCTGGTGCTGAGCGCCACCTCCGGGCACCTGGCCGAGACCGCGAGCGCGCTGGTCGAACACGGCCTTGCCCCGCAGACTCCGGTCGCGGTGACCGTGCGTGGCACCACCCGTCAGCAGCGCACCATCGAGGCGACGCTGGCCACCCTGAACAACGCCGCCTCCGAGCTGGTCGGCCCGCTGGTCGTGACGGTCGGCAAGGAAGTGGACAAGCGCTCGAAGATGTCGTGGTGGGAGTCGCGTGCCCTGTACGGCTGGACCGTGCTGGTGCCGCGCACCAAGGACCAGGCCGGCGAGATGAGCGAGCGGCTGGTGACCCACGGCGCCATCCCGATGGAGGTGCCGACCATCGCTGTCGAGCCGCCGCGCAGCCCCGCGCAGATGGAGCGCGCGGTGAAGGGCCTGGTCGACGGCCGCTACCAGTGGGTGGTGTTCACCTCCACCAACGCGGTGCGCGCGGTGTGGGAGAAGTTCGCCGAGTTCGGCCTCGACGCGCGGGCGTTCTCCGGTGTGAAGATCGCCTGCGTCGGCGAGGCCACCGCGGAGAAGGTGCGCTCGTTCGGCATCAACCCCGAGCTGGTGCCGAGCGGCGAACAGTCCTCCGAGGGCCTGCTCGCCGACTTCCCGCCCTACGACGACGTGTTCGACCCGGTCAACCGGGTGCTGCTGCCGCGCGCCGACATCGCCACCGAGACCCTCGCCGAGGGCCTGCGCGAGCGCGGCTGGGAGATCGACGACGTCACCGCCTACCGCACCGTGCGCGCCTCGCCGCCGCCGGCGGAGACCCGCGAGATGATCAAGACCGGCGGCTTCGACGCGGTCCTGTTCACCTCGTCCTCCACGGTCCGCAACCTGGTCGGAATCGCGGGCAAGCCGCACGCGCGCACCATCGTTGCCTGCATCGGCCCGAAGACGGCCGAGACCGCGATCGAGTTCGGTCTGCGCGTGGACGTGCAGCCCGAGACCGCGCAGGTTGGTCCGCTGGTGGAGGCGCTGGCCGAGCACGCCTCGCGCCTGCGCGCGGAGGGCCTGCTGCCACCGCCGCGGAAGAAGAGCCGCCGCAGCAGCAGCCGCTAGTCCGCGCAGACACCCCGAAGGCCCGCCCACCGTGGCGGGCCTTCGGCGTATCAGCGTCATCGGCTGTAGCGCAGCAGCGTGCGCACCAGCCGGCAGGTGGCGTCGGACGGCGGGCGTAGTTCGATCTGGTCGGCGGTGCGCCGGATCGTCTCGTTGGTGGCCTGGTTCGGCAGATACACCCCGGAATCCAGGAGCGCGATCGTCAATCGCATGGCCTTGAGCCTGCGGTTGTGCGCCACGTACCAGCGACGCGGCCTGCCGGCGGGCAGGCGCTTCTTCTCCAGCGGCACATACGGTGCGGTGATGAACCCGGACTTCGATGCGGCAATGGCGTTCATGGCGTCCTCCCGTCGCGAATGGGTCCCGCCCCCGATCGTCGGGAACCCTCGAACACGCTTTCGATTGTAGCGAGGGGGTCCGACAAGTTTCGTCGATCTCGCGCGGAAGCCATTGAGCTCCAGTGGGATTCGAGTTTATCCACAGGTGCGCCGCGGCTCGTCGCCGGGCGGCTGTCTGACCCGTGTGGTCTAGTGGGCCACAGATGTCACGGGAGGAGACACGATGACGGTGGACGAGATCGGCAAGCGCCTCGGCGCCCATGTCGAGGCGGACGAACTGCTCGGCCTGGCCTGGCTCGTCTCGACCGGCGACCAGGTGGTGACCGGCACGGCGGGTCATCTCGACGAGTCGCGCGCCGCGCCCGTGCGCACCGACACCATCTTCCGTATCTCCTCGATGACCAAACCGGTCACCGCGGTCGCGGCCTCGATCCTGATCGACGACGGCGTGCTCGACCCCACCGAGCCCGTCGATCGCCTGCTGCCCGAACTCGCAGGCCGCCGCGTGCTGACGCATCCGGCCGCCGAGATCACCGATACCGTCGCGGCGCAGCGCCCGATCACCGTCGACGACCTGCTCACCTTCCGGCTCGGCTGGGGCATGGACTTCGCCGACTTCTCGCCCAAGCCGCTCGACGCCGCCTGGAGCGAGCTCGGCCTGGGCTGGGGCCCGCCGATGCCCGCCCGGATGCCTGCGCCGGACACCTGGCTCGAACGGCTCGGCACGCTGCCGCTGCAGTACCAGCCGGGGGAGCGCTGGCTCTATCACGTCGGCGCGCCGATCCTGGGCTTCCTGGTGACCAGGGCCGCGGGCATGCCCCTCTCGGAGTTCCTGGCCCAGCGCGTCTTCGGCCCACTCGGCATGGTCGACACCGGCTTCTCTGTTTCGGCGGACACGATCGACCGCTTCGGGCCGCACTACGCCGACCGGGACGGCACGCGCATCGTCTTCGACCCGGTCGACGGACAGTGGAGCACACCACCCGCGTTCGAGGGCGGCGGCGACGGACTCGTCTCCACCCTCGCCGACTATCACCGGTTCGCCCGCATGTTGCGCGACGGCGGCGAACTCGACGGCACCCGGATCCTGTCCGAACAGGCGGTGGCCGCGATGACGCGCGACCACCTCACCGCCGAACAGCTGGCCCGCGGCGGGCCGAACCCGGACGGCAGCGCGGGCTGGGGCTACGGGGTAGGTGTCCAGCTCAGCGACCTGGCGGACGGTCCGCGCGCCGGCTCGTACGGGTGGTCCGGCGGCCTCGGCTCCACGTGGTCCAACGACGGTGCGGTGACCGGCATCCTGCTCACCAACCAGACGTGGAGCTCGGCCGGTCCACTCCCGGTGTTTGCCACCTTCGAGTCGATCTTGGGCGAGGTGGCCCGTGCGGGGGAGGCCGCGTAGGCGCCGACGCGAGGCCGCGCGCGCAGGCGTATTCTGCGGTCTATGACCGCTTTCGACCGCCCGCGGCGGTTGCGCAGGACTCCCGCTATGCGTCGGCTCGTCGCCGAAACCACGCTCGAGCCGCGTCAGCTGGTGCTGCCGATGTTCGTCGCCGACGGTATCGATGAACCGCGCGAGATCAGCTCGATGCCCGGCGTGTATCAGCACTCGCTCGACTCGCTGCGCAAGGCTTCCGTCGAAGCGGTGACCGCCGGTGTCGGCGGCCTGATGCTGTTCGGCGTGCCCCGGCCCGAGGACAAGGACGCCACCGGCAGCCAGGCCAGCGACCCCAACGGCATCCTCAACCGCGGCCTGCGCGCGCTGTCCGAGGAGGTCGGCGACGCGACCGTCGTCATGGCCGACACCTGTCTGGACGAGTTCACCGATCACGGCCACTGCGGTGTCATCGGCACCGACGGCGCGGTCGACAACGACGCCACCCTGCACCGGTACGTGGAGATGGCGCTGGCCCAGGCCGAGGCAGGCGCCGATCTGCTCGGCACCAGCGGCATGATGGACGGCCAGGTCGGCGCGATCCGGCGCGGGCTGGACGCGGTCGGTCGCACCGACACCGCCATCCTGGCCTACGCGGCCAAGTACGCCTCCGCCTTCTACGGCCCGTTCCGCGAGGCCGTCGGCTCGTCGCTGGAAGGTGATCGCCGCACCTACCAGCAGGATCCGGCCAACCGCCGCGAATCGCTGCGCGAACTCGATCTCGACCTCGCCGAGGGCGCCGACATCGTGATGGTGAAGCCGGCGATGTCCTACCTCGACATCCTGCGCGACGTCGCCGACCGCTCGACGGTCCCGGTGGCCGCGTACCAGATCTCCGGCGAGTACGCGATGATCACCGCCGCCGCCGAGCGCGGCTGGATCGACCGCAGGGCCGCGATCCTGGAGTCGCTGATCGGCATCCGGCGGGCGGGCGCGGACATCGTGCTCACCTACTGGGCGACCGAGGCTGCACACTGGCTGTCGTGATCGTTCCGCCGCGCAAACCCGAAACCCGCCCGATGCCCGAAGACGTCGGCACCGCACGCCAGTTGTGGTGGGCCGTCGCCGGGCTCGGTGTCGTGTACACCGGCGCCGGGATCGCCACCATGACCGGGCAGCGCGACGAGCTGAGCAAGCAGTTCCTCGACGAGATGCACAAGTCGGACCCGAACTTCCCGGCGTCGACCGTCGATGTGATGGTGCTGGTCGCGTTCGTGCTGACCGCGATCGTCGGGCTCGTGCTGGCCGGGGTGACCGTGCTGATCGCCCAGCAACTCGCCCGCGGTAAGTCGTGGGCGCGCACGGTGCTCACGGTCGTCGCGGTCTGGCTCGGCCTCGGCGCGGTCGCCACGATGTTCGCCTTCACCGGCGACACCTCGGTGGCCACGATGATCGCCGGTGGCACCGCGATCGTGCAGGGCGTACTCGCGGTCGGCGCCGCGTATCTGAGTTACCGGCCGGATTCCACCAAGTACTTCCAGCTGAACCGTCGGTGAACGCGAGGTAGACCCCCGCCGTCTCGTTGCGCCGGATCGCCGCAGTGTATGGTGAGCATGCTCACAGTGATTTGGGGTACTCACTGTGACATAGCCGGTAGGGAACCGGCGGAGCGGAGGCAATGATGCGCGTGGTGATCGAACAGCCACACAGCCTGCGACGCGATCTGCTGGTCATCGGATTGATGGTTCTGCTCGCCGTCGTCACCATCGCTCTCATTCTGTTGCCGAGCCTGGTCAGCTGATCCTTCGTCGCAGTACCCCCATGGTCTTGTTCTCCGAGCCCGGCGCGCGATGGCGCGCCGTCGCGTACGGTCCGTTGCTCTGCGCTGTCATCCTGCTGGTGGAATGGCTCGCGGGCGCCACCCTGCACGGGTTCGCCCTGGGTTTCTGCGCCGTCGCCATCGGCGGTTTCACCGTGCTCCAGGTGATCGCGGGACGCACCCATGGCCGGGTCGAACTGACCGACTCCACGCTGCACCAGGGCGTGGAATCGCTGGCACTGGCCGAGGTCGCCGCCGTGCTCCCCGCCGAGGACGACGACGCCGAGCAGGCCAGCCCGCTCGGCGCGCTGAGCGGCATCCCGCGCCGTCGCCGCGGCATCGGCTTGCGCCTGGTCGACGGCCGGATCGTGCAGGCGTGGGCGATCGACCACATCGGCCTGCGCGCCGCACTGCGCTCCGCCCTGGCAGGATCGCAAGGATGAGACGCTGGATCGCCGCCGCGCTGTTCGAGCTCGGCCTGGCCGTGCTCTGCCTGGCCGGCGCGGCGTACAGCTGGAGCCATGCCCGGCGCACGACCGAATACGTCACCGCCGACGATCATCCCGCGTTCGAGGCCGTCCGCTACGTGCCACCGCTGCTGATCCTGGCCACCGGGCTGGTGATCCTGGCCGGCGTTCTCGTCATCGATGCCGTCGCCAGGATCGTGACCGGAAATGTAGCACCGCGCGTTACCGAAACGATGCACTGAACGAGGCCGAATTTCGATGTGCGCGTTGGGGTTCGGCGCGGATCTCGACGCTCGCGCAGCGGGCAGTGCACGGAGGAACATCGATGACCAAGCTCACCGCAGGATTCTGTACCGCGGCCGCGGCCGTGGCGGCGATCGCCCTGGCAGCGGCACCCGCCCAGGCCGCGGGCCTGCCCCTGACCCCCATGGTTGCCGAGCCGGCCGCCGGCGGCTTCGCCCCGGAGACCGGCTCGAGCGGTATCTACAACGGCATCATGTGCCAGCTGCACACGATCTCGGCTGAAGTTCCCTGCATGTACACCTAATCGGCCCAGTGCTGGTAGACGTCGACGACGCGGCCGCCGCGCGTGCCCGGCGCGTTCAGGTACACGGTGACGGCGCCGTCGGGATGGCTCGCCGCCTCCGTTACCACCTGACGCAGGGTGGCGCGGATGCCGCCGTCGGCGTCGCGGTGCAGAGTCGTGTCGCGGTGCAGGCCGGCGCCGATCCGGTTGGGGGGCACGAACATCGCGATGAGCGCCGGAACCGGACCGGCGCCGAGCGCGACGGTCTCCTCGTGATCGAGCTGGGCGCCGATCCGATCCGGCTGGACCTGCGGCGCGAAGGCGGTGGCCGAGCCCGCGCCGAAGATCAGTGCGGCCGCGACGAACCCTGTACCCAGGGCAATGCTGGTGACGCCGAAACGCATGAAATACCCTTCCGCTATCGCTGAGTTCCCACCGCTCAGTGCCTGAGCAGCCCGCAGCGTAGCCGCAGGCCAACGTGCCTTGATCGAAATCATCAGCGCCTGGGGGCGGCGTGTCGGGCGTGTCGCCGGTGGGTCGCTGCGGTCTGGGTCACTGTGCTCCACCCTGTCGTCCGGCGCGCCGAGGCGAGCTGAGAGACTGGAATCCGTGAGTTCTTCTCCGCGCGCGACCAGGTCATCGGTGCCGGTTTCCGCCCAGCTCTTCGAGCGGGCTGCTTCGGTGATCCCGGGTGGTGTCAATTCCCCGGTCCGTGCGTTCAACTCGGTCGGCGGAACTCCACGGTTCATCGCCTCGGCCAACGGTTGCACCCTGATCGACGCCGACGGCAATTCCTATGTCGATCTGGTCTGTTCGTGGGGCCCGATGATCCTCGGCCACGCGCACCCGGCGGTCGTCGAAGCGGTGCAGCGGGCCGCGACGGGCGGACTGTCGTTCGGTGCGCCGACCGAGGCCGAGATCGAGCTGGCCGAGGCGATCGCCGCGCGGGTCGACCCGGTCGAGCGGGTGCGCCTGGTCAACTCCGGCACCGAGGCCACGATGAGCGCCGTGCGGCTGGCTCGCGGCTTCACCGGCCGGACCAAGATCATCAAGTTCGCCGGCTGCTACCACGGCCACGTCGACGCGCTGCTGGCCGACGCCGGCTCCGGCGTCGCGACGCTGGGTCTGCCCACGTCGCCCGGAGTCACCGGCGCGCAGGCCGCCGACACCATCGTGCTGCCCTACAACGACCTCACCGCCGTCGCCGCAGCGTTCGAGGTCAACCCCGGCCAGATCGCGTGCGTCATCACCGAGGCCGCCGCGGGCAACATGGGCGCGGTCGCGCCGCTGCCCGGTTTCAACGAGGGCCTGCGCACGCTGGCCCACGACAGCGGCGCACTGCTGATCATGGACGAAGTGATGACCGGTTTCCGGGTCAGCGCGTCGGGTTGGTACGGCCGCGAAGGCGTCGCCGGTGACCTCTACACCTTCGGCAAGGTGATGAGCGGTGGCCTGCCCGCCGCCGCGTTCGGCGGTCGCGCCGAGATCATGAACAACCTCGCCCCGCTCGGCCCCGTCTATCAGGCGGGCACCCTCTCCGGTAACCCCGTGGCGGTCGCGGCAGGCCTGGCGACGCTGCGCGCCGCCGACGCCGAGGTGTACGCGGCGCTGGACCGCAATGCCGATCGGCTCGGCTCGCTGTTCGCGAAAGCCCTGACAGAAGCCGGTGTCGAGCATCAGGTCCAGTTCGCAGGCAATATGGTGAGCGTGTTCTTCGCCGACCGCCCGGTGACCGACTATGCCGCCGCCAAGGCGAGCCAGACCTGGCGTTACCCAGCCTTCTTCCATGCCCTGCTCGACGCGGGCGTGTACGCGCCGCCGAGCGCGTTCGAGGCCTGGTTCGTCTCCGCGGCGCTCGACGAGGACGCGTTCGACCGTATCGCCGCCGCTCTGCCCGCCGCCGCCCTCGCGGCCGCGGCCGCAACCCCCGAAGGATCCCCAGCGTGAGCTCCGACCAGCCCGACGCAGAATTCGCCACCCCGGTCGACGGTGACGAGGCGCCGCATCCCGCGCCCGCCGCCGCGCCGCCCGGCCTCGACGACGACCCGTCGACCGTCGAGACCATCGTGCATGTGCTCCGCCACGGCGAGGTGCACAACCCGAACGGCATCCTCTACGGCCGCCTGCCCGGTTTCAGCCTCTCGGTGGCGGGCCGCTCGCAGGCCGGCGCCGTCGCCCGCTCGCTGGCCGACCACGACATCTCCCTGGTGATCGCCTCCCCGCTGCAGCGCGCCCAGGAAACCGCGGCCCCGATCGCCGCCGCCCACGACGTGATCGTGCGCACCGACGAGAACCTGATCGAAGCGGGCAACACCTTCGAGGGCCTGCGCGTGTCCGTCGGCGACGGCGCGCTGCGCAAGCCCCGGCACTGGTGGAAGCTGCGCGACCCGTTCACCCCGTCGTGGGGCGAGCCGTACCTGCAGATCGCGCATCGCATGCTGGCCGCGGTCAACAAGGCCCGCGTCGAGGGCGCCGGTCACGAGGTGGTGCTGGTCTCGCATCAGCTGCCCGTGTGGACGCTGCGCCGGTTCCTGCAGGGCCAGCGGCTGTGGCACGACCCACGCAACCGCCAGTGCTCGCTCGCCTCGTTGACGTCGCTGGTCTACCACGGAGATACCCTGGTAGACATCGTGTACTCCGAACCAGCGGGCGCCTCCGACCCTTCGGTTCACGGCGCATGACACGCTCCACCACGTCGGTCTCCGCCCGCAGCCATCGGCTGCGGGCGATCACTGCCGTCCTGTCCGCGCTGCTGGTGATCGTCGCGGCCGCGGGCTGTTCGACAGGTACCGATGCGGTGGCTACCGGTGGCGGCACCTTCGAATTCGTCTCGCCCGGTGGTAAAACCGATATCTATTACGACCCGCCCGCCTCGCGCGGCACGATCGGCAAGCTCTCGGGGCCCGATCTGATGAACGAGGGAAAGACCGTCTCGGTCGAGGATTTCCCGAACCAGATCGTGGTCGTCAATCTGTGGGGACAGTGGTGTGGCCCGTGCCGCGCCGAGTCGCCCGCACTCGAAAAGGTCTACGCGGCGACCAAAGACAAGGGCGTCGCGTTCCTGGGAATCAACGTCCGCGACCACCAGCGCGACAAAGCCCAGGACTTCGTAGTGGACAACAAGATCGAATACCCGTCCATCTACGACCCGTCGATGCGAACCTTGCTCGCTCTCGGCGGAAACTTTCCCACCAGTGTCATTCCGACCACGTTGATCCTGGATCGTCAGCACCGGGTCGCCGCGGTCTTCCTTCGCTCGCTATTGGCAGAAGATCTGCAGCCCGTGGTCGAGCGCATCGCCGCCGAGGAGAAGCAGTGAGCCGTCGTCGTCCCGGAAATCTGACCGCGTGTCGCCCCCGCCAGGGTGCCCGCCGCATGGGAGCGGGGTGGACCGTCGACGATCGCTGGGCGGGCATCGCGACCGTCCCGCGCAGCGTGGCCGGTGCGGGCCTGTTCGATTTCGGTCCGGCTGAGCCGGCCGAGACCGAGCGCACTCTGTCGTTGCCCCGCGACGAGCAGCATGACGAGGACAGCACCGAGTGATGGTGCTCGCCGCAGTCGGGGATTCCTTCCAGCAGACCGCGGCATCGGGTCCGTTGCTGTTGGCGCTGGGTGCCTGTCTGCTCGCGGGCCTGGTGTCGTTCGCTTCACCGTGTGTCGTGCCGTTGGTGCCGGGGTACCTGTCGTATCTGGCCGGGCTGGTCGGTGCCGAGGCGCCACCGGCCACGGCCGCGCAGGCAGGCGTCCTGACCGCGCAGCGCCGCAGCGCGAAGATGCGCGTCGCCGGCGCCGCCGGACTGTTCGTCGCCGGGTTCACGGTGGTGTTCGTGCTGGCCACGGCCACCGTGTTCGGCGTGATCCAGACCCTCAACGTCAACCGGGAACTGCTGCAGCGCATCGGCGGTGTGGTGACGATTCTGATGGGTCTGGTGTTCATCGGCCTGGTGCCCGCGCTGCAGCGTGACACCAGGATGGAGCCGCGCAGGTTCACCAGCATCGTCGGCGCGCCCCTGCTGGGCGGGGTGTTCGCGCTGGGCTGGACGCCGTGTCTCGGCCCGACGCTGTCCGGTGTGATGGCGGTGTCGGCCGGTACCGAGGGCACGACCGCGGCGCGCGGTGTCGTGCTGATCGTGGCGTACTGCCTCGGGCTCGGGCTGCCGTTCGTCGTGCTGGCGTTCGGGTCGGCCGGTGCGTTGCGCGGGGTCGGCTGGCTGCGGCGCAATTCGCGCACCATTCAGGTAATCGGGGGTGTTCTGCTCGTCGCCGTCGGCGTCGCGCTGGTCACGGGGGCATGGGATCAGTTCGTCGGCTGGGTGCGTGACGGGTTCGTCTCCGAGGTGACTCTCCCGATCTGATGACTGACACACTGACTACTCCGACCACCCCCACCCCGCCCGTCCGGCAGTCGCTGCCTGGCCGTGCCTGGGCCCTGGCCCGCAACACCTGGCGCGGCCTCACCAGCATGCGTACCGCCCTGGTGCTGCTGTTCCTGCTGGCGCTGGCGGCCATTCCCGGCGCCCTGCTGCCGCAGCGCAGCCTGAATGCGCAGAAGGTCGACCAGTACATCGCCGACCGCCCGACCCTTGGCCCGTGGATGGACCGGTTCGAACTGTTCGACGTGTTCGGCAGCTTCTGGTTCACCGCCATCTACGTGCTGCTGTTCATCTCGCTGGTCGGCTGCATCCTGCCGCGCTGCTGGGACCACTACAAGGCACTGCGCACCCCGCCGGTGGCCGCGCCGCGCAATCTCGGCAGGCTGCCGCACCACTTCAGCGAGACCGTCGACCGTGGCGCCGAGGACGTCGTCGAGCAGGCGCGCGGACAGCTGCGTGGCTGGCGCGTCGAGGTGCGGCCTGGCAATCGCGACGGCGAGGTGACGCTGTCCGCGGAGAAGGGCTACCTGCGCGAGTTCGGCAACCTGGTGTTCCACCTGTCGCTGGTGGGGCTGCTGGTCGCGATCGCGCTGGGCAAGCTGTTCGGCTACGAGGGCAATGTCATCGTGATCGCCAACAACGGCCCCGGCTTCTGCACCACCTCGCCCGCGGTGTTCGACTCGTTCCGCGCAGGCAACACCAACGACGGCACCGGCATGACGCCGCTGTGCATCAAGGTGAAGGATTTCAAGGCCGACTACCTGCCCACCGGCCAGGCCGAGATGTTCCGCTCGAACATCGAGTACCAGGCGGGCCAGGACCTGAGCACCGACACCTGGCGCAGCACCGAGCTGCGGGTGAACCATCCGCTGCGTGTCGCCGGTGACCGCGTCTACCTGCAGGGCCACGGGTTCGCGCCGACGTTCACCGTCACCTTCCCGAACGGGCAGACCCGCACCGAGACCATCCAGTGGCGGCCCGACGACGCCCAGACATTCCTGTCCAGCGGTGTGCTGCGGATCGACCCGCCCGGTGGCATGTCCGCCACCGACGAGGAGCGCCGTCAGAACCAGATCGCCATCGAGGGCCTGTTCGCGCCGACGGCGATGTTCCACGGCAGCCTGCTCACCTCGTCGTTCCCGACGATGGACGATCCGGCCGTCGCGGTCGACATCTACCGCGGCAACACCGGCCTCGACACCGGCCGCTCGCAGTCGTTGTTCTCGCTGGACCCGGAGATGATCAAGCAGGGCCGACTCACCAAGGAAGCGCGGGTCAACCTGCGTCCCGGCGAGTCGACCACGCTGCCCAGCGGCGCGAAGGTGACCTTCGACGGCGCGCAGGAGTTCGTGAACCTGCAGGTCTCGCACGATCCGGCGCAGCAGTGGGTGCTGGTGAGCGCGCTGACGATGATGGCCGGTCTGCTGGTGTCGCTGCTGGTGAAACGCCGCCGGATCTGGATCCGGGCGTACCCGGCCGAGGCCGCGGCAGGTACCGTGGATCAACGACGGACCGTAGTAGAAATGGGCGGTCTGGCCAGAAGCGATCAGGCGGGCTGGGGCGGCGAATTCGACCGGCTGCGCGCGCGGGTACTGGACGCGGAAACGGAGAACTGATGCCGATCGACGAAACGCTGTCACGCTACAGCGACTTCGCCTTCATGTCGGCCATGGCGGTCTATGCCCTGGCGACGGTGCTGCTGCTCGTGCAGTACGCCTCGGCGCGGGCCAAGCAGGTTGCCGCGCGCGAACTGGTCACCGCGGGCGCGCCCGCCGACCCGTCGCTGCCCGGCCGCATCGAGACGCCGGTGGCGAAGCCGACCGCCGAGCGGCTCGGCAATATGGCGTTCGCGGTGCTGCTGGTCGGCGCTGTGCTGCACGTCGGCTCGATCGTGCTGCGCGGGTTCGCCACCCATCGCTTCCCGCTGGGCAACATGTACGAGTTCACCACCATGGCCACCGCGGCCGCCGTGGTGATCGGCCTGTACTTCCTGCGCGATCAGCGCTACCGGTCGATGTGGGTGTTCCTGCTTGTCCCGGTGCTGATCCTGATGTTCCTGGCAGGTACGGTCCTCTACGCCGACGCCGCGCCCGTCGTCCCCGCGCTGCGCTCGTTCTGGCTGCCCATCCACGTCACCATCGTCAGCATCGGCAGCGGCGTCTTCCTGGTCTCCGGCGTGGCCAGCCTGCTGTACCTGTACCGCATGCGCCAGCCCGCGGGCGAAGAGTCGAACAACGTCTTCGGCACCATCGCCCGCCGCCTCCCCGACGCCCGCACTCTCGACCAGCTCGCCTACAAGACCACCATCATCGGCTTCCCCCTCTTCGGCGCGGGCGTCATCCTCGGCGCCATCTGGGCCGAAGCCGCCTGGGGCCGCTTCTGGGGCTGGGACCCCAAGGAAACCTGCTCCTTCATCGCCTGGGTCCTCTACGCGGCGTACCTCCACGCCCGAGCCACCTCGGGTTGGCGCGACACCAAGGCCGCCTGGATCAACATCGCCGGCTTCGTCGCCATGCTCTTCAACCTCTTCATCATCAACATGGTGATCAGCGGATTGCACAGCTACGCAGGCCTGAACTGAACGGGCGAATCTCGTTGCGGTCGCGCACGTAGCATCGGGCGATGCGACCGCTGTGGCTCATCGATCTGCACGAGGAATTCCCTGGCTCGGCCATTGTCGCGGCCACGCTCGATGATGCTCTGATCGTCGAGCCATATGACGTGATGATGGGGCGCTGGCCGGTTGTCGAGGAGGGGCGCGCGGTCGTCGGATACGGGACCATGCCGACGATGACGCGGCTGCGACGGGTGCCGCGGCTGGGTGAAGCGGTGTTCGACGACTACGCGACTTTGCGCTGCTCGTCGTACTACCGGCACGTGTACGACCTGCTCGGGCGTACGGCCGTGTTCGTGCCGTTCTCCGCGATTCCCGGTCTGCCGTTGCGGCGTATGTTCGGCAGTGAGCAGGTCTTCGTTCGGAGCGACACGAACTACAAGCTCTTCCCCGCGGGCGTGCATGCGGTCGCGGAGCTGGATCGCTTGGTCCAGTCCTATGTCGAGCACCGGGACGAGCTCGTCGTCGTGTCCGAGGTCGTGGCCTTCGAGCACGAGTACCGCTGCTTCTGCCGTAGCGGGCGTTTCTTCTGCGGAAGCTCGTATCCACTCGAGCCGTACCTCCCCGTGCCCGACCATGTACGCACCTTCGCGGAGACCGTGGCGGCGCGCATGCTCGCGCAAGGCTCCACCATGCTCACCGTCGACGTCGGCGTCGGCCCCGACGGCGCACTGCGCCTCGTCGAGCTCGGCGGCGTGAACAGCTGGGGCATCTACGGTTCGGACCTCACCGACTTCATCGCCGCGATGGAGGCCGAGGCACTCGCCCGCGCGGACTCGTCCTGAGCCGGACGGGGCACCGAGGTTGTCTATCGAGTCAGGATTGAGTCGATGGCCGCCTGATCGCGGCTGACCGGCTCGACGCATGGTTCGAGCCAGGCCGGTCTCGATCTCCGGTGGTCGGAATCGATCGCCGGCCAAGTTCGTTTCGTCGTCCGCACCGCCGATATTGCGACATGATCCGCAGCCGATTCCACGCTGATCCTCATCGTGAGTGGCTGCCTACTGCACTGATCGTCCGTGGTCAGGAGGTGGGGACGGGGGTGTTGTGGCGGGCTGCGGTCCACCAGCGGTTGTTCTCCTTGACCAGGACGTACAGGGCGACCATGGCGGGGGTGGTGTCGATCAGGGTGCCGTCGGCGGTGGTGGCGCGGGCTTCTTTGTGGGCGATGGCGACGTCGGGGCGAAGGAAGGTGATGTCGGTGACGTCGTAGCGGACGTGCTCGTCGGCGAGGAATCCCGCCAATCCGCGGCGGTTCGCGTCGAGCAGCGCGTCGCGCCCGGTGATCAGGGTGCCGATCGCGTTGCCGACCACCGCGTTCGCCAGGAATGGCGCGGTCATCAGTTCGGGGTCGTTGGTGTTGAACGCGGTCTGGGTGTCGGCGACGATCTGGCGGATCGCGGCGATGTCGGCGGTGTGATCCACGGTGTCGTCGTCGACGACCGGGGGCTGAATCATGTTCGTGCTCATGCGAAAGACGCTATTTGCTCAACCATGCTTGAGGTGAAGGGGGATATGGCGCACCTCATAGGGGCTCCAGAGACAACTGTGCCCGGATGCTCAGGTGAGCGTCCGGGCATCGGTCGGTGCTCGGATCAGCAGTAGTAGCAGATCTTGTTGGCCGGGAGTTCGACGTGGCAGTTGAGGCAGACGGGCTTGCGGACCGGTTCCGGCTTGGGAACGGTGACGCTGCGGCTGGACGAGGCCGCGGTGCGCTTGGGCTTGGTGGCCGCTTCGGCCGCTTCGGCGGTGGCCAGGTCCTGGGAGGTCTGGTGGCGCAGGGCCGCGACCTTGGGGGGAAGGGTGGGGAGGCCGCCGTCGGCGGGGAGGTCGGTGGCGTAGTGCTGGTAGCACTGCCAGCGGGCGGCGGCGGCGTGCATTTCCAGGTCGTCGGGGATGGGCAGGCCCGCGAGTTCGAGGATGTAGCGGTAGCCGGTGCCCACCGTCTGGTTCTTGCGCACGCACAGCGCGCTCAGCGGCGGCTCGTTGTTCTTGTGACAGTGCTCGGCGACCTTGTCCAGCACGACCGGCAGCCAGTGCTGCCACTTCACCTGCGTGCGGATCCCGGATTCCTCCTGGACCAGCTCGGCCAACTCGGTGTTGACGATGAAGTTGTTGAACCTGGTCGCGGTGTCGGCGAGCACCTCGTGTGCCGCGCGAGTCCACGCCGACCTGGCCTCGGTGAACGTCACGGCGCTGCCGTCGGCCGCGCGCCAGGTGGTCGGGATGGAACTCTGCTGCACATCGATCACCGGAATACGTTATCTACCCGGGTTTTTCGCGGTGCATCGGGGGTATGTGGGTAAGCTCACGCGCGCGAGCTCTACGGCTCGGACGGGCCGGAGTCGTCGCGGTGCTGCTTGCCGAGGCGCCAGAGGAATTCCGGATCGTCGTCGGGGCCGAGGATCGGTCTGCGCGGAGATGGGCCGGGCCTCTGGGGTCCGAACGCCTTCCAGCACAACACCGCGACGGCCGCGATTGCGATGAGGGCCAACAGGTACGTCACGTCGCTCACCTCCTGCTATCGAGGGTAGCCGTGTACGCGCCGTGTGCACATCCGCAACGGAAGGGAAATTTCCGGCAAACGCGAGCCCACTGCGGACTCGCGTCGGCCGGTCGGGTCAGCGGGGCGCTGCCTCGGTGGTGAGCGATTTGAGCAACTGCAGAACCTCGGACTCGCGGAATCGGCGATGTCCGCCCGGCGTGCGCAGCGAACCGAGCCTGCCCGCATGAGCCCACCGGGTGACGGTCTTGGGGTCTACGTGGAACATGGCGGCCACTTGGCCTGGTGTCAGCAGAGTGTCCTGGCCGCCGACGGTGATCGCAGTCATAGCTAACCTCTCCGTTCTCGACAGTTCCCTCATCAGATGGCGTCATCGTCGCACTGCGACCCCCACGTAGTCGAACCACCTACTTTTGGTAAAGGGGAAGTAATAGACAAAAGCCGCGAACGGGGCCGCATCGGCCCAGGCCGCGGCGGGGTTACGCTGTTGTCGTGAGTGAAGCAACTGGTCAGCAAGGTTCTGGCGCGGGGAAGCGGCTGGTCCGCAATCTGGCCCTCTACACGCTGGCCCGCCTCGGGCTCGTCGTGGTGATCGCCGCGGTGATCGTCGGTGTCGCCAAGCTCATCGGCGTCGAGGTGCCGATCATCGTCGCGGCGCTGTTCGCGCTGATCGTCGCGATGCCGCTGTCGCTGACCCTGTTCAAGAAGCTGCGCACGAAGGTCAACGAGGACATCGCCGTCGTCGACGCGCGCCGCCGCCAGGACAAGGCGCAGCTGCGGGCCCGATTGCGGGGTGACGACGACGGGTCCGCCGCGTGAAATACCTCGACCGCAGCGCCCCGCGTGACTGGGTGGACAATGCCGTCCGGCTGATCGACGCCGACTCCCAGCGTTCCGCCGACACCCACCTCCTGCGGTATCCGCTGCCCGCCGACTGGCCGGTGCAGCTCTACCTCAAGGACGAGTCCACCCACATCACCGGCAGCCTCAAGCACCGGCTGGCACGCTCGCTGTTCCTGTACGCGATCTGCAACGGGTGGGTCACCGAGGGCACGACCGTGGTCGAGGCGTCGTCGGGGTCGACGGCGGTGAGCGAGGCCTATTTCGCGAAGCTGCTCGGCCTGGATTTCGTCGCGGTGATGCCGGCGAGCACGTCGCCGCAGAAGGTCGCGCTGATCGAAGCCCAGGGCGGCCGTTGTCATTTCGTGGAGCGGGCGCCGGAGATGTACACCGAGGCCAAGCGCCTCGCCGCCGAGACCGGCGGGCATTTCATGGACCAGTTCACTCACGCCGAGCGCGCCACCGACTGGCGCGGCAACAACAACATCGCCGAATCCATCTTCGAGCAGCTGGCGCTGGAGACCCACCCGGTGCCGGAGTGGATCGTGGTCGGCGCAGGCACCGGCGGCACCAGCGCCACTATCGGCCGCTACATCCGTTACCGCAGGCACGCGACGCGCCTGGCCGTCGTCGACCCCGAGTACTCGGCGTTCTTCGGCGGTTACGAGACCGGTGACGCGGGCTACGAGACCGGAATGCCGTCGCGGATCGAGGGAATCGGCCGTCCGCGGGTCGAGCCGTCCTTCGTCGGGCAGGTGGTCGACCGGATGATCGTCGTGCCGGACGCGTCCTCGGTCGCCACCGCGCGCCACGCCAGCACCGTCCTCGGCCGTCGCGTCGGCGGCTCGACCGGCACCAATCTGTGGGGCGCTTTCCACCTCGTGTCCGAACTGCTGAGCGAGGGCCGCAGCGGCAGCATCGTCACCCTGCTGTGCGACGGCGGTGACCGCTACGCGGGCACCTATTTCGACGACGCCTGGGTCGACAGCCAGAACCTCGACCTGACCGGTCCGACCGCTGTCCTCACCGAATTCGCCGCGACAGGTCGCTGGAACGGCTGATTCTCGCCGGCGAAACCTGACCGGGGCTGTCAGGTTTCGCTGTCAGGATCGGTCTCTATGACGACCCGCCCCACCGTGAGCTGCCCGAGTTGCCCGGGGCGAACGTGCGTTTCGTCGCGGGTGAGGTCGCGGCGGTGCACGAACAGATGGTCGCCGCCGCCGCTGGACGCGACATCTGGATCGTCGGCGGCGGCGACCTCGCCGGACAGTTCGCCGATGCCGGACTGCTCGACGAGGTGATTGTCGGCATCACCCCGGTGACTCTCGGTGGCGGCGCGCCCCTGCTGCCGCGCCGCATTCTCGCCGATCGGATGCGCCTGGTCGACGTCGAGCGCATGGGTCAATTCGCCAAACTCGTCTACCGATTGAGCTGACGTCTGGCGTCAATTTTTGTTGACAAACCTCGGGGTCGTCAACCAAAATTGACGCCATGACCGATGCAACAACGCTCGCCTCGGCGGCGGGGAATCCCGATCCGGCGGTCGGTCTGCGCGCGGTGCTCGCCCTGCGCAGGCTGGCCGACCGGCTCGAATCCATCCAGGTGGCCAATGCCAGGGCCAACGGCTGGTCGTGGCAGGCGATTGCCGAAGCGCTCGAGGTCAGCAAGCAGGCGGTGCATCAGAAACACAATCGGAAGGGCGGAACCCGCTGATGTTCGAGAAATTCACGCGCCATGCCAGAGTGGCGGTGGTGAGCGCCCAGGACGACGCCAAGGAGCTGGGCGCCAAGCAGATCGGGCCGGAGCATGTGCTGCTCGGCGTGGTGGCCAACGCCGAACCCGGCCTGCGCGCGGTGCTCGACGCCCGCGGCATCACCGCCGACGGTGTGCGCACCGCTCTCGCCGAACGCGCGAGCGTGACGCCGCTCGGCGCCGACGACGCCGAGGCGCTGCGCTCGATCGGCATCGACCTGGATGCGGTGCAGGCCAGCATCGCCGAGAACTTCGGCCCGAAGGCTTGGGATCGGGCCGAACCGGAGGTCAAGCGCGGCGTCTTCGGCCGGCTGCTCGGCGCGGGGCACATCCCGTTCACCGGCACGGCCAAGAAGACGCTCGAACTCGCCCTGCGCGAGGCGATTCACCGCAAGGAGCGTGAGATCTCCACGGCCTACCTGCTGCTCGGGATCCTGCGCGCTGCCGACCCGGCCACCACCGACCTGCTCGGCGGCCGCGAGGGAGCCTCCGCACTGCGCACCGACATCTACGGGATGCTCGACCGCGCGGCGTGAATTCCGTGTCGGGTGTGTGTCAGTCTCGCCGCATTGTCCGATTTCGCGCCTAGCATTGCGCGTATGCAGCTAGCAATACGGTTGGTCATCAACGCCATAGCCATCTGGGCCGCGGCCGCGTGGATCGACAAGATCGATATCTACGTGCCGCCAGAGTGGTCGTCCGAGTGGGGGAACTGGGGTAAGGCGCTGGTCCTGCTCATCGTCGCCCTCGTGTTCACGGGGGTCAACGCCGTGATCAAGCCGATCGTGAAGCTCCTGTCGCTGCCGTTCGTGATCCTCACGCTCGGCCTGTTCCTGCTGCTGGTGAACGCGGCGATGCTGTGGCTCACCGCCAAGATCACCGAGATCACCGACTACGGCCTGCGCGTCGACGGCTTCTGGGCAGCCCTGTGGGGTGGTGTGATCATCACGCTGGTCAACTGGGTACTGGGCATCCTGGTACCGGACGGCGACTAGCAGGCTCTGCTCGGGCTCCGCTGAAGTGCCGGACGGCGACTAGCCGAGTCCGACGGCCAGCGCGCTCAGCGCCGACCAGGCCAGCAGCGCCAGCCCGGAATCGCGCAGGGCGGGAATCAGTTCCAGCCCGCCCTTGCCCGTACGCACGGGGGCGTTGGCCCGGATCGCCAGCGGCAACGCCAGCAGTCCGGCCAGCGCCAACGGCGTGCGGGCGATCAGCGCGAGGCTGATCACAAACGGCGCGGCGAGCAGCACCAGATGCAGGGTTCGGGTGCGCGCGTCGCCGAGTTTCACCGCCAGGGTGACCTTCCCGGCTTCGGTGTCGGTGGGGATGTCACGCAGGTTGTTGGCCACCAGCACCGCGCTGGAGAACGCGCCGACCCCGATCGCCAGCAGCAGCCCGACCCAGTCGACCCGCAGTGCCTGCACGTACTGGGTGCCGAGCACCGCGATCAGACCGAAGAACACGAACACCGCGATCTCACCGAAACCGCTGTAGCCGTAGGGCTTGCTGCCGCCGGTGTAGAACCAGGCGCCCGCCAGGCACAGCGCGCCGACGAGTACCAGCCACCACGCGGTCGTGACGGCCAGCACGAGCCCGGCGACCGCGCCGATCGCCAGGCTCAGCACGGCGGCATTGCGGACGGCGGTGGGGGAGGCCAGTTTCGAGCCGACCAGCCGCAGCGGGCCGACCCGCACGTCGTCGGTGCCGCGGATGCCGTCGGAGTAATCGTTGGCGTAGTTCACCCCGACGATCAGTGCCAGCGAAACCAGCAGCGCCAGTATCGCTTTCCACCAGACGGCCCCGTCGATCGATGCGGCGGCGCCGGTACCCGCGAGTACCGGCGCGATCGCGTTGGGCAGCGTCCGCGGCCGGGCGCCCTCGATCCATTCCGCTGCTGTAGCCATGGATCGAAGCCTAGCCCCGGCGGAGGTACTAGGCGGATTCGGCGATCGTCTTGAGGCGGGCCAGGCCCTTGTCGAAGTCCTTGCCGATCAGATTGTCGATCGGGAAGACCTTGCCGAGCACGCCCATCATGCCCGAATGCTTTCCGGTCATCTGCCAGGTCACCTCGGTGCCGCCCGCCTTCGGAGCGAGGCTGAAGGTGACGAAGTTGGTGGCCTTGAACGGCTTCTCGAAGGCCAGCTCGATGCCGATCTCACGCTCGGCGTCGGCCTTGATCTCCATCGCGCCGGCACCGGCCTTGCGATTGCCGCGCCAGGTGTAGCGTGCGCCGACGCCGGATTCGGGCCCGGTGTAGGTGCGCGCGAGCTGCGGATCGGAATCCTCCCAGGGCGACCACAGTCGCCACTGGCGGAAGTTGTCGATGAAGCCGTGGATGCGTGCGGGTTCGGCGGCAATGGTTGTGCGCCGGGTCACCTCGAAGTCGCCCATGCGCGTCAGCCTAAGCCGACGTACCGACAATTTCGCGGCGTGCGTCCGTGGTGTCGCGTCCCGCGGGAAACGGGAGCTCGTCGCCGCGCTCGCCTACGATGTCTTGCGGCATGTCTGCACAGCATCTCGGCCCGGACGGGCCACCTCCCACCGTCGCGGTGGTCGCCTCCCCCCTCGTCGTGGGGGTGCTCGGCGTGATCGCGATCCGGCGTGACGGCGCCCTGCTCGCGCTGCCGGGCGCCCGGGCGCGTTTGCTGCTCGCGGCACTCGCCGTGCGACCTGGCCGGGCCCGCAGCGCACAGTCGCTGGTCGACGAGGTCTGGGGTGATCAGCCGCCGCGCGCCCCGATGAACGCCCTGCACACGCAGGTCTCCCGGCTGCGCGCCCTGCTGCCCGACGGCGCGCTGGAGATCGGCCCCGCCGGCTATCGGCTGACCCTGCCCGCCGACAGCGTCGACCTGACCGCGGTCACCGCACTGGCCCGCCGAGCGGACGACCTCCTCGCGACCGGAGAGACCACGGCGAGCCTCGCCGCGATCGCCGCGGCCCGGGCGATGTGGCGCGGCGATCCGGGCGCCGACCTCCCCGATTCCGGCCCCGCCGACGACCTGCGCGCCGCCGCCGGTCAGCTACATCGCGATCTGGACCGCACCGAACTCGCCGCCCACACCCACCGCGGCGACTTCTCCGCCGCGATCCCACTGGCCGCCGCCGGAGCCGCGGCCCACCCTTTGGACGAGTCCGCCCACACCACACTCATCCGCCTGCTCGCCGCCGCGGGCCGCTCCGGCGACGCGCTGGAAACCTTCGCCGCCTACCGACTGCGCCTGATCGAAGAACTCGGCGCCGACCCTGGCCCGACCTTGCTCGCCCTCAACACCGCTGTGCTCCGGGGCGAACCGATCGAACTCCCGGGCGTCCGATCTGCCCCGCATCGTGCGGTCGAGTCGCGCCCCTCTGCGGATCGTTCGGCCGAGGTCCACCCCTCCCCACACGGTGTCGCGGGTTCATCGACCACCGATCGGGGCGTTCGCGGTGGCAACGGTCAGGGGCCGGATGCTGTCGACAGTGCGGCGTCCGGTTCCCCCGCGCTCGCGGAGCCGGCACGAGGTCCGCAGGCGAGTGTTGCGGGCCGAGCCCGTAATCCGGCGTCGGGCAGGCCGGATGCCACGGCCGACGGCCGGCCCACGCCACCCGCCGCATCGGACAGCGCCGGTGATCCGTTCGATCGGCCGAACGGGCAACAGCACAACCGCCCGTCCACCGCGGTCGGTCTCCGCGCCGCGCCCAACGAATTGCTCGGTCGCGCCGCCGATCTCGACGCGATCGCCGAACTCGTGCACCGCTCGCGGGTGACCACCGTGCTCGGCCCCGGCGGCACCGGCAAGACCCGGGTGGCCAACGCGGTCGGCGAACGGCTCACCGGCATGCTGCCGGTGGTGCTGGTCGAGCTGGCGCCGGTGCAGGCCGAAGCGGCGGGGTCGAAGACGCGCGTCGAGATCGAGGCGGCGATCGGGCACGTGATGGGGCTTGGCGAGGTGATGCGCGAGCCGGGTGGACTGCGTCTTGCCCGGCAGGTCGACGCGCGCAGACGGTTACGCGAGGCGCTCGACGCACGCCCGATGCTGCTGATCCTGGACAACTGCGAGCACGTGATCGAGTCGGCCGCCGAGCTGGTCGCCGATCTGGTCGGCAGCTGCGGCCAGCTGACCGTTCTCACCACCAGCCGGTCGCCGTTGGCGATCACCGCCGAATCGGTCTATCCGCTGGCGCCGCTGGCTGTCGACGCGGCGGGCTCGCCCGCGACGGACCTGTTCGCGGCGCGTGCGCGCGCGGTGCGGCCCGACGCGCGACTCGACCCCGACATCGTGGCCCGGCTGTGCCGCACCCTCGACGGCTTGCCGTTGGCGATCGAACTGGCCGCGGCGCGGGTCCGCACGATGAGCGTCGCCGAGATCGAGTCCAGGCTCGAACATCGATTCGCGTTGCTGCGCAGCGGCGATCGCGCCGCGCCGCAGCGGCATCGGACGCTGCACGCGGTGATCGCCTGGAGCTGGAACCTGCTCGATCCCGACCAGCAGGTCGTGCTGCGCAGACTGTCGCGGTTCCCGGCCGGATTCACCCTGGCCGCGGCGGAAGTCGTCGCGGCGGGAGACGACGTCGCCGCGGCGATCGACGGCCTGGTCGGCCAGTCGCTGCTCACCGTCCTCGACGACCCCGACGGCACCGGCATCCGCTACCGCATGCTCGAGACGGTGCGCGAGTTCGGCGCCGAACAGCTCGCGGCCGTCGACGCCGCGACAGGGGACGCCGAGACCGCGCTGGTACGTGACCGGATGGCCAGATGGGCACGGGAATTCGCGACCGATGCCGTCCGCGATTATCGCGCGGGCCACCAGGTGCCGATGGTGCTGGCGGTGACCGCCGAGCTCGACAATCTGGTCGCGATCCTGCGCACGGCCACCGCGCACGGCGACGCGAACACCGTGTACACGGTGTTCCCGGTGACCGCGACGGTGTGGGTGATGCGAGGCGCGCACCTGGAGTTCATCGGCTGGGCGGTGCTCCTGGTCGCGATCGCGCCCCCGGCGCCGGTGTCGAGCGAGGACGTCGACCTCCAGATGGTCACGCACATGCTGACCTGCCTGCACCTGATGTTCCACAGCGGCGGCGACATGCGACCGGTCGCGCTGGCCCGGCTGCGGGCCCGGCGGCTGCTCGCCCACCCCGGCCTCGACCCAGCTCTGCGTCTGCTCGGCAGGCTGATCACCGCGCGGCCCGACGGCTTCCGCATCGGCCGGTTGTTCGCCGACGGCGTCCGCTCGGCGGACCCGACCGAGCGGGTCGCCGCCCTGGTCGGCCGTGCCAACTTCTGGGAGAACGCGGGCAACGTGCCAGGCTCGGTCCGCGACTCGCTACGCGCGCTGGCCGATCTGGAGACCGGGGACGTCTGGGGTACATCGATGGTGTACCAGCACCTCGCCCAGCTGTCCGGCCAGTCCGCCCGCTACGACGAGGCGGTGACGTACTACCGCAGGGCGCTGGAGCAGATGCACCGCTTGCGCGTCCACGACGAGATCCTGGAGAGCCGGTGCTTCCTGGTCGCCGTCCTGCTCGGCAGCGGCCGCCGCGAAGAGGCGCGGGCGGAACTGGCATTGGTCCTGCGTTCCGACGCTGCGGGGGTGGGCCAGGTCGACGACCCCACCGTCCGCCGCAATCACCGGCTCTCGACCGTCGCGGCCGCGGTGGCCGAACTGGAACTGGCCGACGGCGACGTCGACGCCGGGCTCCGGCATTACCACCGGGCGCTCGATCTGCTCGGCTGGCCCGAGTTCGAACTCAGTCCCGGCCCCGGCGCGATGATGGTGTCGGCCGCCGCGGTCGGCGCCCACGTGCTGCACGGGAGAGCCGACGCCGCCGCCGAGCTGGTGGCCCAGATCGTCGCGACGACCGAGCAACGCTCGTCGCAGTACCTCGACCTGCCGCAGATCGGCGCGGTCGCCTGCGCTGTCGGTTCCTACCTGCTGGCGACCGATCCCGGTCGGCCGGAAGGGCTCGAACTGCTCACCCTCGCGGCCTCGTCGGTGGCCAGACAGGACTCTCCGTCGATGGAGCTGGCCCGCCACCTCGCGATGCACCGGGGCGTGGTGGGCGATGTCGCCGCGGCGCAAGCTGCGCACCGTGCCGCGGGTGTGCGCCGGCTCGCCGCCGCCACCCGCATCGTCGAGATCGTCAGCCAGCTGGACGGACACGGCAACGGCACCCGACCCTGACGGATCGGATGCCGTTGCGGTAGCGCGGGTTCAGGCCCGGCGCATGTAGGCGCGCACGGTGAGCGGCGCGAAGACCGCGACCACCACGAGCGAACCGATCAGCGACCACACCAGGTCGCTGCTGTAGACATTGGCGTTCATCAGGTCACGGCAGGTATTGACCATGTAGTACACCGGATTGGCGTGGTTGATCGCCTGCATCCAGCCCGGCATGGTGCTCACCGGGGCGAAGGCGCCGGACATGAACGTCAGCGGGAACATCACCATCATCGAGACGCCCTGCACAGAGGCGGCGCTCTTGCCGGTGACGCCGACCAGCGCCCACACCCAGCTGATCGCGAACGAGCAGACCACGACCACCAGGCAGGCCGCGATGACGCCGGCGAAACCGCCGCCGGGGCGGTAGCCGAGGCACAGTCCGACGATGATCGTCAGCGTGGAGGCGATGCCGTAGCGCACCATGTCGGCCAGCAGCGCGCCGGCCAGGGCCGAAACCCGGGCGATGGGCAGGGATTTGAAGCGGTCGAACACGCCCTTGTCCATGTCCTCGCGCAGCTGGGTGCCGGTGACCACCGAGGTGAGCACGACGGTCTGCACGAGGATGCCGGGGATGAGCACGGGCAGGTAGCTGTCGACGCTGCCCGAGATCGCGCCGCCGAAGATATAGGTGAACAGCGCGGTGAACAGGATCGGCTGCACTGTCACGTCGAAGAGCTGCTCGGGATTGTGCTTGATCTTGAGCAGACCGCGATAGGCCATGGTGAACGAGGTGGAGATCGTCTCGCGCAGCCCCACCCGATCGCTGACCTGGGCGATGTCGTCGGTGTGCGCGGGAGCGGTGAGGACTGCGGTCATGCCGCGCTCCGTTCGGTGTCGTCGGATTCGTCGGCCGGGTGGCCGGTGATGGTGAGGAAGACCTCGTCGAGGGTCGGCTTGGAGACGGTGATCTCCTCGACGCCGATCTCCCAGTCACGCAGGCGGATCAGCAGGTCGGCGGTGAGGTTGGGGTCGGGCAGCGGCGCGGTGAGCTTGCCCGCCTCCGGGCTGATCTGGGCGGTGACGCCGAGGAAGTCGCCGACGATGCGGCGGGCCTCGTCGAGTTGCTCGCGATCGAGCAGCGTCAGGTGCACCGAGGAGCCGCCGATGGAGGCCTTGAGCTCGTCGGCGGTGCCGTCGGCGATCACCCGGCCGTGGTCGATCACCGCGATCCGGTCGGCCAGCTGGTCGGCCTCGTCGAGGTACTGGGTGGTGAGCAGCACGGTCGCGCCCTCGGTGACCAGCCTGCGGATGGTGTCCCACATCTGGGCGCGGGTGCGCGGGTCGAGGCCGGTGGTCGGTTCGTCGAGGAACAGCAGTGGCGGGGTGGAGATGAGGCTGGCCGCGAGGTCAAGGCGCCTGCGCATGCCGCCGGAGAAGTTCTTGAGCGGCTTGTTCGCCGCCTCGGTGAGGTCGAACTCTTCCAGCAGTTCGGCGGCCCTGCGGCGGGCGCCGGGCCTGCTCAGCCCGAGCAGCCGCGCGAAGATGATCAGGTTCTCGGTGGCGGAGAGCATCTCGTCGACCGACGCGTACTGGCCGGTGACACCGATCAGCGAGCGCACCGCGTTGGGTCGCTCGACGACGTCGTGGCCGAAGATCCGCGCGCTACCCCCGTCGGGACGCAGCAGGGTCGCGAGCATCTTGATGGTCGTCGTCTTGCCCGCGCCGTTCGGTCCGAGCACCCCGTAGACCGAGCCGCGCGGCACCGCCAGGCTCACCCCGTCCACGGCGCGCTGATTGCCGAACACCTTGACCAGACCGTCCGCCTCGACGGCGAGCGCTGAAGTGGGTGTGTATGTCATGTGACCTACGGTGCCCGGCCCGCCTTGCACGGCCCTTGCGTCGCGATGGCGTGAGCCACGCAAGCGTCAGTGTGTGGTGTTGGCCAGCAGGTGTTCGCGCAGGGCGGCACGGTCGGGCTTGCCCGGTCCACGCAGCGGGATCTCGGTCAGGACGGCCAGCTCACGCGGCGCCGCGATCGAATCGAGCTCGGCGACGACATGGGCGCGGATCTCGTCCAGCGTCGGCGCGGCACCGGGTGCGGGCACGATCGCGACCGCGACCCGCTGACCGAGCCGCTCGTCGGGCAGGCCGAGCACGATGCACTCCCTGATCCCGGGGTGATTGGCCAGCACGGCCTCCACCACCTGCGGAATCACCAGCAGACCGCCGGTCATGATCGCCTCGTCGAGGCGGCCGGTGATCGAGAGCACGCCGTCCTCATACGTGCCGGCGTCCTCGGTACGGAACCAGCCGGGTTCGGCGAAAGCGGGGTGGTCGGGCAGATTGCGGTAGCCGCGGGCGATCATCGCGCCGCCGAGCAGCACCCGGCCGTCCTCGATCCGCACCTCGGTGCCGTCGAGCGGCACGCCCTCGTAGACGCACCCGCCGCAGGTCTCGCTCATCCCGTAGGTACGGACGACGGTGATGCCCGCGTCGAGCGCACGTTCGTAGACGGGCAACGGCGTCGCCGCCCCGCCGACGAGCACGCCGTCGAGCTCGGCCAGCGCCTTGGCCGCCACCGGCGAATCCAGCGACTTGATCAGCTGCGTCGGCACCAGCGCGGTGTAGCGGCGCGGCCCGCGCATCGCGGCGACCGCGCCGGCCAGTGCCTCGGGCAGGAACCCGCCCGACACGTCGAGCACGGTCGGCTCGGTGCCGGCCAGGATGCTGCGCAGCAGTACCTGGATGCCCGCGATGTGGTGGGTCGGCAGCGCCAGCAGCCAGCTGCCGGGTCCGCCGAGCCGGTCGTGGGTGGCATTGCCGCTGGCCCGCAGGGCTTCGGCGCCGAGCAGCGCGCCCTTGGGGATGCCGGTGGTGCCGGAGGTGGTCACCACCAGTGCGACGTCGTCGTCGATCGGATCGCCCGGCTTCAGCGCGTCGGAGAGCCTGCGCGCCTCGCGGCGATCGGTGGTCGGAATCGGCAGCCACGCCGGGCCGTTGCCGTCGAGCGCCTGACGCAGATGGGGAAGCACTTCGCCGACACCGGAACCGGTCGGCATCTGCAGCGTCCGCAGGGTTCTGCTCACGCCACCACCTCCCGATACAGCTTGTTGCGCTCCCTCACGGCTTCGATCGTGTCATGCGACCGACAAGACCCGGCCAACGGGTCGGTTTGCCGGGAAACGGTTCGCCAAAAGGCAGGCATAGCGACTGCGATTCAGTAGATGGACGACAACTCGCACTGCGGTCCGGACGACGGCGGTCGGGCGCTTGCTCGCAGCTATCGTGCGCGGCCGGACCCGGATCGGCAACTCGGGTCCGCCGCGACAGCCACTCGCTCACTCCGCCGACCAGCGCGGATCCCGCCGGATCGGGTGTTCGGCGGGAACCTGTACCAGCACGATCGCCACACCGTCCGGGTCACGCACCCACATCTCCCACAGTCCCCATGGTTCGAGCACCGGCGCGCGCTCGATCGCAATTCCCTTCAGCGCCAACTCCGCCGCCGCGTCGGCCACATCGCGCACCTGCAGCCAGATCGCGCCGTCGAAGCGGCCCGGCTCCCCGCTGCCGCCGTGTCCGGCGACCTCGAGCAGTCCCTGCCCCGCGTAGAACACCGTGCCGCCCGGGTACTCCCGCGCGATCGCCAGCCCGAGGCTGTCCCGGTAAAACGCCAGCGTGGTGGCATAGTCGCTGGGCCGCACGATGATCCGGCTGTTGAGAATTTCCATGGACCTGCCCGTCTACTCAGAAGTACCAGGGGTAGGGAGCCCAGTCGGGCTTGCGCTTCTCCAGGAACGCGTCGCGGCCCTCGACCGCTTCGTCGGTCATGTACGCCATCCTGGTCGCCTCGCCCGCGAAGAGCTGCTGACCGACCAGGCCGTCGTCGAGCAGGTTGAACGCGTACTTCAGCATCCGTTGGGCCTGCGGCGATTTGCCGTTGATGTCGGCGGTCCACTCCAGCGCGACGTTCTCCAGCTCGTCGTGGTCGACGACCTTGTTCACCGCGCCCATCTGGTGCATCTCCTCGGCCGTGTACGGCCTGCCGAGGAAGAAGATCTCGCGGGCGAACTTCTGCCCGACCATCTTCGCCAGATACGCGCTGCCGTAACCGCCGTCGAACGAGCCGACGTCGGCGTCGGTCTGCTTGAACCGCGCGTGCTCGCGCGAGGCCAGCGTCAGATCGCAGACCACGTGCAGGCTGTGCCCGCCACCCGCCGCCCAGCCGTTGACCAGCGCGATGACGACCTTGGGCATGAACCGGATCAGCCGCTGCACCTCGAGGATGTGCAGCCTGCCCGCGCGCGCGGTGTCGACGGTGTCGGCGGTCTCGCCGTCGGCGTACTGGTAGCCGTTGCGGCCGCGAATGCGCTGGTCACCGCCGGAGCAGAAGGCCCAGCCGCCGTCCTTGGGGCTCGGTCCGTTGCCGGTGAGCAGCACCGCGCCGACATCCGGCGACATCCGCGCGTGATCGAGCGCGCGGTAGAGCTCGTCGACGGTGTGCGGGCGGAACGCGTTGCGCACCTCCGGCCGGTCGAACGCCACCCGCACCGTGCCCTGCTCGATATGTCGGTGGTAGGTGATGTCGGTCAGGTCCTCGAACCCGGGGACGGGCCGCCACAGCTTCGGATCGAAAGTCACGACCACGATTATTGCCCTATCGCCCGGCGGACCGGTACGAGGTCGTAACACCGCAGCTCGAGCCGTCATCGCGTGTTTCGCGCACCCGGTGCGTATAGTTGCGGCTGCTCGTTCAACGAACCGATCCGGAGGAACCTGAAAGTGGTTGCAGCGCTGTCTGAATCCCTGCTCGACGAGACCAAGCGTCCGGCTTTCCTTGCCGACGCCGTCGAGGTTCTCGACGCCGAGGTCTCGGACAAAGGTGGTGCGTCCGGCCTGGCGGTGAAGGGTGGCTACGCGGCGGTCAAGAAGATCAGCCCGACCATCGTTCCCGACGCGCTGGCCTCGCTGGCGCCGAAGCTGCTCGACCAGCTCCAGCCGTACTGGGCCGAATTCGCCGCCTCGGGTGCCGGCACCTTCGCCGACCTGCTGACCGCGAAGTCCGACGAGGTCGCCGAGTCGCTGCTGGCCGTGACCGACGCCCGCGCCGAGTCGTCGAGTCGTCCCGCCCTGCAGAAGGTGTACTCCTCCATGCGTGGGTCGGCCAAGAAGCACGTCGTCGAGGCTCTGCCGCGCGTGGGCGACCTGGTGCAGAAGCACGCGGGCTGAGTCCCATGGCGGGGTAGCCCCCGCGAGTTTGTCTCGTGAGGCCGGTGCGGTTCGGTGTTTACCCGAACCGCACCGGCCGTTCGCGTGCCCGTGTGTCCACACTCACGGAA
>NZ_JBHXAY010000054.1:0-45200 GCF_042728775.1 Nocardia sp. NPDC060259 | reverse complement strand
GTACGCCGGTGTCGGGGCGTGGCGATCGGGCGCTCGACGACCTGGTCGGCATGTTCGTCAACACCCTCGTGCTGCGCACCGAGGTGGCGCCCGCTGCCTCGTTCACCGAGCTGCTGGCCCGGGTGCGCGAGATCGATCTCGCCGCCTTCGGCCATGCCGACGTGCCGTTCGAGCGGCTCGTCGAGGTGCTGGACCCGGTCCGCTCCACCGCCCGTAACCCGCTGTTCCAGGTGATGCTGTCCCTCAACGAGGACACCCCGCGCGCCCTCGCCCTGCCCGGTCTCGCGGTGGCGGGATTCGACCTGCCCACCGGCGTCGCCAAATTCGATCTCGAGCTCACCCTCACCGAGCACCGCGACGGCAACGGCGCCCCCGCGGGCCTGACCGGTGCTTTCCTCTACGCGACCGACTTGTTCGACGCCACCACCGTCGCGGGTTTCGCCACTCGCCTGCGTCGCCTGCTCGACGGCGTCCTCGCCGACCCGGCCCGTCCGGTCGGCGACATCGACCTGCTGGACCCGGCCGAATCCACCGACGTCCTGACCGCCTGGAACGCCACGGACCTGGCCCTGGACTCCGCGGCCACCCTCGCGTCCCTGTTCACCGACCAGGTCGCCGCGACACCGGATGCCATCGCGGTGGTCGTCGACGCCGATCCGGCGGAGGATCTGGTCTCGGGAGATCGGCATGTCGCGGACGGTCGGCAGGTCGCTGTCGCGTCGCTGACGTATGCGGAGTTCGGGAGTCGTGTCGCCAGGCTGGCGCGGCATCTCATCGGTCTCGGCGCTGCGCCGGGATCGGTTGTCGCTGTGGCCCTGCGGCGTGGTGTGGATCAGCTGGTCGCGGTGCATGCCGTGCTCGCGGCGGGTGCCGCCTATGTGCCGATCGATCCCGATCATCCGGCCGACCGGACCGCGGACGTGCTGGGGCAGACGGCACCGGTCTGCGTGCTGACCGCCGCCGGTCACGGTGTCGCCGTGGGCGAGTCGGTCATCGAGATCGATGCGCTCGACCTGTCCGAGCTGTCGGATCAGCCGATCACCGATGACGAGCGGCTCGCCCCGCTGCGTCCGGAGCACCTCGCCTATGTGCTGTTCACCTCCGGTTCGACCGGCAGGCCGAAGGGTGTGGCTGTGCCGCATCGGGCCGCGGTGAACCAGCTGCTGTGGCTGCAAAGCGAATACGCGCTGACCGGCGACGATGTCGTTTTGCAGAAGACCCCCTTCACCTTCGACGCGTCGGTGTGGGAACTGTTGTGGCCGTTGCAGACCGGCGCGCGACTGGTCCTCGCCACCGCCGACGGACACCGGGACCCGGCTTATCTGGCCGCCGCGACCGCTCGGCACGCGGTCAGCGTTGTCCAGTATGTGCCGTCGGTGCTGGCCGCCGTGGTGGCCGAACCGGTGGGGTCGGGTTCCCTACGACTGGTCTTCGCCGGCGGTGAAGCACTGACCACCGAGCTGGCGCAGCGAGTGCGCGCGGCCACTGGTGCGAGGGTGGTGAACCTGTACGGCCCCACCGAAACCGCCATCCAGGTCACCACTCACGAGGTCGGCATTGAGCAGACAGCCGCCGCGCCGATCGGCACGCCCGTCGCCAATACCCGCGTGTACGTGCTGGATTCGCGGCTGCGCCCCGTCCCCGCCGGAGTCCCCGGCGAGCTGTATGTCGCCGGTACGCAGCTGGCCGACGGCTACTACGGCCGCGCCGACCTCACCGCCGAACGCTTCGTCGCCGACCCGTTCGGCACCGGCGAGCGCCTCTACCGCACCGGCGACCTCGTCGCCTGGCGCACGGGCCCCGACGGTGCCGCCCTGCACTACCTGGGCCGCACCGACTTCCAGGTGAAGCTGCGCGGCCTCCGGATCGAGCCCGCCGAAATCGAGGCCGCGCTCACCTCGGTCCCTGGCGTCGGCCGAGTCGCGGTCCTGGTCCGCTCCGACGACGACCGCCCGGACCAACTGGTCGCCTACGTCGTCCCCACCCCTGTCTCCGAAAACACCACTCTTCCCACCCGCACCGGCAGCGCCGGTATCGCAGACGCTGATGGTGCCGATGTCGCTGACAGTGCCCGTGTCGTGCCGGCGACGCTGTCACCCGCCGACCTCGATGCCGCGGTCGCGGCGGTGCTGCCGTCGTACATGGTGCCCGGCGCCTATGTCTTCCTCGACGCGCTGCCGATCAACAGTTCCGGCAAGCTCGATCGGCGGGCACTGCCCGCGCCGGAACTGCCGGAGCGCGACTACCGCGAACCCGCCACCGCGACCGAGCGGATCGTCGCCGCGACATTCGCCGGAGTCGTCGGGCTCGAACGGGTAGGTGCCGACGACGACTTCTTCGCCCTCGGCGGTAACTCGCTGCTCGCCACCCAGGTGGTCGCGCGACTCGGGGTGGCACTGGATGCCAGGGTGCCGGTGCGGGAACTGTTCGAGGCGAGCACCGTCGAGGGGCTGGCGGTGCGGTTGGACGCGCTGCGAGGCACCGGCAGCAGGCGGGGGCCCGTGGCGGGGCAACGGCCGCAGCGGATTCCGTTGTCGCCAGCGCAGCAGCGGATGTGGTTCCTGCACCGGTTCGATCCGGAGTCGGCCGCCTATCACATCCCGGTCGCGATACGGCTCAGCGGAGAGCTCGACACCGCCGCGCTGCGTGGTGCGCTGGGGGACTTGATCGCCCGGCACGAGACCCTGCGCACCACCTATCCCGAATTCGACGGGCAGGCAACGCAACTCGTCGGCGCGCCGTTCGTGCCCGATCTCGCCGTCACCGCCGTCACCCCCGACGAGGTCCCCGGCGCGGTGGTCGCGGTCCTCGACGGCGGCTTCGACATCACCACCGAGGTGCCGGTACGCGCCGCGCTGCTGCGGGTCGCGCCGACCGAGCATGTGCTGGTGCTGGTCGTGCACCACATCGCCGCGGACGGCTGGTCGATGGGCCCGCTGACGCGCGATCTGGTCGCCGCCTATGCCGCCCGCGCCGCGGGCACCGAGCCGCAATTGCCCGCCCTGGCCGTGCACTACGCCGACTACGCGCTGTGGCAGACCGAGGGACTCGGCAGTGCCGACGATCCCGACGCGCCGTTGGCGCACCAGCTCGCCTACTGGACGGAGCGTCTCGCCGGTCTTCCCGACGTCCTCACGCTGCCCGCCGACCGCCGCAGGCCGCTGGTCGCCTCGAACCGGGGCGCCACCTTCACCGCGACCCTCGACGCCGACTTGCACCGGCGGATCGAGGAGCTGGCCCGCGCGCAGCGCGCTACGCCGTTCATGGTGTTGCACGCCGGTCTCGCCGTGCTGCTGTCGCGGTTGTCCGCGGGCACCGACGTCGTCGTCGGCACGCCGGTCGCGGGTCGCGGGCACCGTGAACTCGACGACATCGTCGGCATGTTCGTCAACACCCTCGTGTTGCGCGCGAACGTTCCGTCGGACGTGCGCTTCAGCGAGTTGCTCGACGAGATCCGCGCGGGTGACCTCGATGCCTTCGACCGGGCCGACGTGCCGTTCGAAAGCCTCGTCGACGCACTCAACCCGGCGCGCTCGCAAGGCTATTCACCGCTGTACCAGGTGTCGCTGGCCCTGCAGAACCAGCGCACCACCGCGTTCGAATTGCCCGGTCTCACCCTGTCGGGGCTGACTCTGCCGGACGCGCCGATCGAGGTGGATCTGGACTTCACCTTCGTCGACCACTACGCCGCCGACGGCACCGCAAGCGGTCTCGACCTCGAACTGCGCTACGCCACCGACCTTTTCGACGCGGGCACCATCGCGACCCTGTTCGGGATGCTCGAGCGGGTGCTGCGCGCCGCGGTCACCGAACCCGGCACCGCTGTCGGGGACCTCCCCTTGCTCGACGACATCGCGCGTGCGGCCCTGCTGGCAGGCCCGCACGGCGACGTCGAACCGCTCGACGCGGCCCTGGCCGAACTCGGCATCCGCGGCCCGCTGGCCGCGCACCTGCTGGACGCGGCGGCCGCCCGCGACCCGCACGCCGTCGCCGCCGTCTTCGAAGGTGACGAGATCACCTACGGCGCCCTCGCCGCCCGCGCGAATCGCTTCGCGCGCAGGCTCATCGACTGCGGCGTAGGCCCGGAGACCCCGGTGGCCGTCGCCGTGCCGCGCGGCATCGAGCTGCTGGTCGTGTTGCACGGTGTGCTCGCCGCCGGTGGCGTGTACGTGCCGATCGATCCGGCCCAGCCCGCCGACCGTATCGGCCATGTGCTCGAGACCGCGGCGCCGCGACTGGTCGTCGCCGCGTCGGCGGGTGATCTCGACCATGTGGACAGCGGCATCCGATCCGCCACGGCCTCAGTGCATTTCGCGGCTGCCTCGCGGTCCGGCTTCCCGGTGCTGACCGTCGCGCAGCTCGAGGACCCGGCCCAGCCGCCCGTCGCGAGCGGCCCGGTCACCGACGCCGAACGCCTCGCGCCGCTGTACCCCGACCACCCGGCCTATGTGCTGTTCACCTCCGGCTCGACCGGTCTGCCCAAGGGCGTGCTGGTCTCGCACCGGGCCGTGGTCAACGAACTGTGCTGGCTGCGTGGGGAATACGACCTGACCTCGGCAGACCGGCTGTTGCAGCGCGCGCCGCTGACCTTCGACGTCTCGCTGTGGGAGCTGTTGTGCCCGGCGCTGCTCGGTGCCACCCTGGTCCTGTTGCGGCCCGGCGGCCACCTCGACCTGGCCTACCAGGCGCGCGTGGTGCGCGAACAGCGCGTCACCATCGCCGAATTCGTGCCCTCGGTGCTGGCCGCCATGCTCGCCGAAGGGCTCGCCGGCGACCTGGCCGGTATGCGGATGCTGCACCTCGGCGGTGAGGAACTGCCCGCCGCGCTGGCGGCCACCGTGCTCGACACCGTCCCCGCCGAACTGCACAACACCTACGGCCCGACCGAGGTGACGATCACCAGCACCTTCCAGCACATCACCGCACCGGTCGAGCTGACCGAGCTGCCGATCGGCAGGCCGACCTGGAACGTGCGCGCCTACGTCCTCGACGAACGGCTGCACCCGGTGCCGCCCGGTGTCGCGGGTGAGCTGTACCTGGCGGGTGACCAGCTCGCCCGCGGCTACCTCGGCAGGCCGGACCTGACCGCCGACCGCTTCGTCGCCGATCCGTTCGCCGCGGAGTTCGCTGGTGCGGTCGGCGAACGTCCCGTCGCCGGTTCGTTCGCCGGGGAGTTCGACGGTGCAGCGGGCGCACGTCCCGTTGCCGATTCGTTCGCCGGGGAGTTCGATGGTGTGGCGGGCGGACGCCCCGTTGCCGATTCGTTCGCCGGGGAGTTCGATGGTGTGGCGGGCGGACGCCCCGTTGCCGACTCGTTCCCGACGGCGATCAATGGTGCGACGGGCGCACGCTCCTTCACCGGGGCAGGGGGCGGTGCGCGCATGTATCGCACCGGCGATCTGGTACGCCGCGACCGCTCCGGTGCGCTGGTGTACCTGGGGCGCAACGACTTCCAGGTCAAGATCCGTGGGCTGCGGATCGAGCTGGGCGAGATCGAGGCCGCCCTCGGCGACGCGCCCGGCGTCACCCACGCGACCGTGGTACCCGCGACCGACGACGCCGGGCGCCAGTGCCTGGTCGCCTACGTCGCCGGTGACGTCGAGGCCGCCGTGGTGCGCGCGCACGTCGCGGGCCGGGTGCCCGCGTACATGGTGCCCGCCCACCTGGTGGTGCTCGACACCGTCCCGCTCAACTCCGCGGGCAAACTGGACCGCTCGGCGCTGCCGGCCGCCGACCTGTCCGTCACCACCGCCTACGTGGCGCCGCGACCGGGCGCGCAGACCGCGCTCGCCGCCGTGGTGGGCGAGTTGCTCGGGCTGGCCCGGGTCGGCGCCGACGACGACTTCTTCGCCGTCGGTGGCAACTCCCTGCTCGCCATGCGGCTCGTCGCCCGCGCCAACGCGGCACTGGGCAGCGCGCTCGACGTGCGCGACGTCTTCGACGCCCCGACCGTCGCCGGCCTCGCCGAACGCGCCGCCGCCCGCGGCGAGAACCTGCCGCCACTGACCGTGGCCTCCCCGCGTCCGGACCGTATTCCGTTGTCGCTGGCCCAGACTCGCCTGTGGCTACTGAACCGGATCGACCCCGACTCGGCCGTCTACACCCTGCCGATCGCCCTGCGCCTGTCCGGAGAGCTGGACACCGGCGCCCTGTGGGCGGCGCTGGGCGACGTGCTCGAGCGGCACGAATCGCTGCGGACCGTGTTCCCGGAGGACGCCGAGGGACCGACCCAGGTCGTCCTCCCGGTGGACCGCGTGCTGCCGGTCGCGGTCGTCCGCGAAGTCGATGAGGCTGAGCTGGCGGGGGTGGTACGCGAGATCGTCGGGGCGAGCTATGACCTGACGACTCAGCCGCCGGTGCGCGCAGCCCTGCTCCGGCGAAGGAGCACCGAGGGCCGGCCGGGCGATCGGACCGACGGTCGCGTCGAGGCCGTGCGGAACGGTGTTGTCCCGGATGGTGTGGCGGCTGACGGTGTAGTGCGTGACGTGCTCGGCGACCGGTTGGCGTCCGGCGAGGCGGTGCCGGACGTAGAGCATGTGCTGGTGCTCGCGGTGCATCACATTGCCGCCGATGGTGTGTCGACGACGCCGTTGGCCCGGGATCTGATCACGGCGTATGCCGCTCGGAGTGCGGGCGCGGCGCCGGTGTGGGAACCGTTGCTGGTGCAGTACCCCGACTTCACGCTGTGGCAGCACGCGGTGCTCGGTGATGCCGCGGATCCGTCGTCGCGGCTGGCGCGGCAGCTGGCGCATTGGCGGGACGAATTGGCCGGTCTCGCACCGGCTCTGGAGCTCGCCACCGATCGGCCGCGGCCTGCCGTGCGCACGGGTGTCGGCGGGTCCGTCGGGTTCGATGTGCCTGCCGGTGTGGTGGCCGGGATCGAGGAGCTGGCGCGTCGCCACGGGGTGTCCACGTTCATGGTGGTGCACGCGGCGTTCGCGGTGCTGCTGGCGCGGCAGGGGGCGGGTGCCGACATCGTGGTCGGCACGCCGGTCGCCGGACGGGCCGATGCCGCGCTGGACGATCTCGTCGGCATGTTCGTCAACACGCTGGTGCTGCGGACGACCGTCGACGGTGGGGTCGGGTTCGCCGATCTGCTCGCGCACGTGCGGGGTGCCGATCTGCGGGCGTTCGCGCATGTCGATCTGCCGTTCGAGCGGCTGGTCGACGAACTGAATCCGGTGCGGTCGACGGCGTATTCGCCGATCGTGCAGGTGATGCTGGCGTTCGAGCACCGCGACGACACCACCATCGAGCTGCCCGGTCTGCGGATCGGCGAGTTCGCCCTGCCCGCCGCCACGACCCAGTTCGATCTGTCGCTGGCGATCAACGAGATCACCGGTGCGGCGGGCGAACCCGGTCTGCGCGGCTGGCTGCGCTATGCCACCGATCTGTTCGACGCCGAGACGGTCACCGCGTTCGGTGAGCGCTTCGTCCGCATCCTCGCGGCGGTCGTCGCCGACGACACCTCGCCCGTCGGCGAGATCGACCTGCTCGATGCCGCCGAGACCGCCCAGCTGGCGGCGTGGAACGACACCGCGACGCCACTGGACACCGACGCGACGCTCGTATCGATGTTCGCCGCGCAGGCCCGCCGCACACCCGACGCCGTCGCGCTCGAATTCGAGCGTGAGCGGATCACCTACGGCGAGTTCGCTGTTCGGGTCGCCCGCCTGGCCCGGATGCTGATCGCCGAAGGTGTCGGCCCCGGCGCCATCGTCGGTGTCGGACTGCGCCGCGGCATCGACCTGCTGGTCGCCGTCTACGCGGTGCAGGCCGCGGGTGCGGCCTATCTGCCGCTGGACCCCGACCATCCGGCCGACCGGATCGCCGACGTCCTCGCCACCGCCGAGCCGGTGTGCGTGCTGGCCGCGGACGATTTCCCGGCCATCGATACCCGCACTGTCGATCCCGCCGGTCTCGACCTGTCCGGGTTCGCCGCCGATCCGGTCACCGACGACGACCGGATCCGGCCGCTGCGTGGCGCCGACCTGGCCTATGTCCTGTTCACCTCGGGCTCGACGGGTAAGCCGAAGGGGGTCGCGGTCAGTCACAGCGCGATCGTCAACCGCCTGGTCTGGATGCAGGACGCCTACCGGCTCGACGCGGCCGACACGGTGCTGCAGAAGACGCCGATCACCTTCGACGTGTCGGTGTGGGAACTGTTCTGGCCCTTGCAGGTCGGCGCCGCCCTGGTGATCGCCCGTCCCGACGGGCACCGCGACCCCGCCTACCTGGCCGAGGTGATCACCCGCACCGGAGTCGGTGTCGCGCACTTCGTGCCGTCGATGCTGGCCGCGTTCCTCGCCGAACCCCGCGCCGCCGAGTGTGTGTCGCTGCGGCAGGTGTTCGCCTCCGGTGAGGCGCTGCCCGCCGCCGACGCGCAACGGTTGCGCGCACTGGTGCCCGGGGTAGCCGTGCACAACCTGTACGGGCCGACCGAAGCCGCGGTCGACGTCACCTTCCACGAGGTCACCGACGCCGACACCGTCACCGTGCCGATCGGCGCGCCGGTCGCCAATACCGCCCTGCACGTGCTCGACGCCCGCCTGCGGCCCGTGCCGGTCGGCACGCCCGGCGAGCTCTACCTGGCCGGTGTGCAGCTGGCCCGTGGCTACCTGGCCCGCCCCGACCTGTCCGCGGACCGCTTCGTCGCCAACCCGTACGGCACACCCGGCGCACGCATGTACCGCACCGGCGACCTCGTCGTGCGCGCCCGCACCGGCGAGCTGGAATACCTGGGCCGCACCGACTTCCAGGTGAAGCTGCGCGGCCTGCGCATCGAACTCGGCGAGATCGAAGCCGTCCTCGCCGCCCTCGGCACCGTCGACCGTGCCGTCGTCACCGTCCGCGACGACGGCGCCGGCGACTACCTCACCGCCTACCTCGTCCCCGCGAGCACAGCCGGTCGTCCGCTCGACCTCGATGCGGTGAAAGGCGCACTGCGGCAGGCGCTTCCGGCGTACATGGTGCCGAGTGCCTTCGTTGTCCTCGATGTGCTGCCGGTGAACGCCTCCGGCAAGCTCGATCGGCGCGCACTGCCTGCGCCGGAGCTGGCGGTTCGCGAATTCCGGGCTCCGGCAACACCGTCGGAGCAGCTGGTCGCCGGTGTGATCGCCGAGGTGCTCGGACTCGAGCTGGTCGGTGCCGACGACGACTTCTTCGATCTCGGCGGCAACTCGCTCGTCGCCACCCGCGTCGCCGCCCGGCTCGGCGCCGCGCTGGACCAGCAGGTGCCGGTGGCGCGGATCTTCGAGGCGCCCGTGGTGGCCGCGCTGGCGGCCGCGCTCGACGGCGCCGACGGCGACGCCCGGCTGGCGCTGGTGGCGGGGGAGCGGCCCGTGGTCGTCCCGCTCTCGCCCGCGCAGCAGCGCATGTGGTTCCTCAACCGGTTCGATCCCGAGTCGGCCGGGTACAACGTGCCGATCGCGGTGCGCCTGAACGGTGCGCTCGACATCGATGCCATCGCCGCCGCAGTCGGCGATCTCGTCGAGCGCCACGAAGTGCTGCGGACGTATTACCCCGAGACCGCCGACGGCCCGGTACAGCAGATCCTGACTGCCGCCGAAGCCGGTGTCGCCCTTCAGGTTCGCGACGTCACGGCCGAGCGGGTCGTGGCGGCCGTGACCGCGTTGGCCGCCACCACGTTCGACGTCACCGCCGGGGTGCCGTGGCAGGTCGTGCTCTACCGGATCACCGCCGACGAGGCCGTTCTGGCCATGGTCGTGCACCACATCAGCGCCGACGGTTCGTCCGTGCCGCCGCTGGTGCGCGACCTGATGACCGCCTACCTGGCCCGCCGTGACGGCGCAACGCCGCGGTGGACGCCGCTGCCTGTGCAGTACGCCGACTACGCGCTGTGGCAGCGCGCCGTGCTCGGCGACGAAGCCGACCCCGCCTCGGTGGCCGCCCGCCAGCTCGACTTCTGGCGCGGCGAACTCGCCGACCTCCCGGACGAACTCGCCCTGCCGCTGGACCGGCCGCGCCCGGCCGTGCGCACCCTCACCGGTGGCACGGTGCCGGTCACCCTCGATGCCGCCACCCATGCCCGGCTGAGCGAGCTGGCCAGGGAATCCGGCGCCACGCTGTTCATGATCGTGCACACGGCGTTCGCGGCACTGCTCGGACGGCTCTCGGGTAGCGCCGACATCACCGTCGGCACCCCGGTCGCCGGTCGCGGTGAGGCGGCGCTGGAAGACCTGATCGGCATGTTCGTCAACACGCTGGTGTTCCGTACCCGGCTGGTCGCGGGGGAGACGTTCGCGCAGTTGCTGGCCCGTCAGCGCGCCACCGACCTCGCGGTCTACGCCAATGCCGACGTGCCGTTCGAACGGCTCGTCGAGGTGCTGGACCCGGCCCGCTCCACCGCACGGCACCCCCTGTTCCAGGTCGGCTTCTCCTTCCAGAACTTCGAGCGCGCCGAACTGGCACTGCCCGGGATCACGGTGTCCGGTCTGGACACCGGCAACGAGCTGTCCCAGTTCGACCTGCACCTGATCGTCAGCGACGAGTACGCCGACGGTGCCGCCGCGGGTGTCACGGGCGTGCTCACCTATGCCGACGACGTGTTCGACACCGAGACCGCGGCGTCGATCGCGGGCCGGCTGGAGCGACTGCTCACCGCTGTCGCCGCGGCACCGCACACGCCGCTGGACACCGTGGACGTGCTCGAGCCTGCCGAGCGGACCCGCATCCTCACCGAGTGGAACGCCACCACACACGAGATCGACCGCACCGCAACGCTGCTCACCCCGTTCCGCGCGCAGGTGCGCTCGAACCCCGAGGCGACGGCGCTCGTCTATGAGGGCACCGAGCTGACCTACGGCGAGCTCGACGCCCAGATCAACCGCCTCGCCCGGTACCTGATCGACGACGGCGTCGGCCCCGATGTGCTGGTCGCGCTCGCCATCCGGCGATCCGTCGACCTCGTCGTCGCCATGTACGCGGTACTCACCGCGGGCGGCGCGTATGTTCCCGTCGACCCGGATCATCCGGCCGACCGCATCGCCCAGGTTCTCGACACCGCCCGGCCGCACCTGGTTCTCACGACTGCCGGGGACGACGTCGATATGCCGATCGTCGCAGGGGGCGCGCCGGCGCCCAGGATCGTCGTGCTCGACACCATCGACACTGCCGCGTACCCGGAGCACGCGGTGACCGACACCGAACTCCGCGCGCACCTGCGGGATTCGAACCTCGCCTATGTCCTGTTCACCTCGGGCTCGACCGGCAGGCCCAAGGGCGTGGCGATGAGCCACGCGGGTGTCCGGAATCAGATCGCGTGGCTGATCGAGCGGTATCGGATCGGCGATGCCGATACGTATCTGCAGAAGTCGGCCGCCGGATTCGACCTGTCGGTGTGGGGCTTCTTCGCACCGCTGGCCGCGGGCGCGACGCTGGTGCTCGCCACCCCCGACGGGCACCGCGACCCGCTGTACCTGGCCGAACTCGTCGCCGCGCAGCGGATCACCATCGCCGACTTCGTGCCGTCGATGCTGGCGATGTTCGCCGCGCACGCCGAGCCCGGCCAGCTGACGAGCCTGCGTCTGGTCCTCGCGATCGGTGAGGCGCTCACCCCGGACACCGTGGCCGCGCTGAGCGCGAAATCGGCTGCGGCCGTGCACAACCTGTACGGGCCCACCGAGGCCGCCGTGTCGGTCACCGCCTGGCCCGCCGACTGTGCGACCGGGCAGACCGTGCCGATCGGTGTGCCCGAGTGGAACACCAGGGTTTACGTGCTCGACGAGCGGCTGCGGCCGGTCGCGCCGGGTGTCGCCGGTGAGCTGTATCTGGCGGGCGAGCAGCTGGCTCGCGGGTACCTAGGTCGCCCCGATCTGTCGGCCGATCGGTTCGTCGCCGACCCGTTCGGGGCGGCGGGCGAACGCATGTACCGCACCGGCGACCTCGTGCGCTGGACCCGCGACGGCGTCCTGATCTATCTGGCGCGCAGCGACTTCCAGGTGAAGTTCCGCGGTCAGCGCATCGAACTCGGTGAGATCGAGACCGCGCTGGGCGGGCTGCCGATGGTCAGCCAGGCCGCGGCGGTGGTGTCGGCGAGCGCGACCGGTGACCGGCTCGTCGGGTACGCGGTGCCGGTGCCCGGCGCCGAACTCGATCCGGCGCGGCTGCGTTCGGCCATGGGCGCGGTGCTGCCGTCGTACATGGTGCCGTCGGTGATCGTCGTGCTCGACGCGTTCCCGCTCAACACCTCCGGCAAGCTCGACCGCAAGGCGCTGCCGGCACCGGAATTCGTGGCGAGGCCGTTCCGTGCGCCGGTCACGCCGGCTCAGCGGGCGGTCGCCGAGGTCTTCGGTGAGGTGCTCGGGCGCGCGCAGGTCGGTCTCGACGACGACTTCTTCGAGCTGGGCGGCAACTCGCTCATCGCGACCCGCGTCGCGGCCCGCCTCGGCGCGGCACTGTCGGCCCGGGTGCCGGTGCGCACCCTGTTCGAAGCGACCACCGTCGTCGACCTGGCGGCCGCGCTCGCCGCGCAGATGGGCAGCGGCGCCGGCGTCGCGCTGACGGCAGGTCTACGGCCGCACCGGATTCCGCTGTCGGCGGCGCAGCAGCGGATGTGGCTGCTCAACCGCCTCGATCCGGCCTCGGCGGCCTACAACATCCCGATCGCGGTGCGTCTGCGCGGCGACGTGGACGCCGCGGCGCTGGCCGCCGCCGTCACCGATGTGCTCGACCGCCACGAGGTGCTGCGCACCGCGTACCCGGCGATCGACGGCATCGGCTATCAGACGGTGTGGCAGTTCGTGCCGACCCCGGTCGTCGAGACCGTCGACCCGATCGCGGTGCCCGCCATGGTGGCCGCCGAGATCGGCCGCGGCTTCGACGTCACCGTCGCACCGCCCGTGCGGGTGCGGGTGCTGCGCTCGGCGCCCGACGAGGTGGTGCTGGTCGTGGTGATCCACCACATCAGCGCCGACGGATTCTCCGCGGGCCCGCTGCTGCGTGATACGACCGCCGCCTACCTGGCCCGGCGGGCCGGAGCCGAACCCGGGTGGGCGCCGCTGGAAGTCCAGTACGCCGATTACACGCTGTGGCAGCGCGCGGTGCTGGGCAGCGAGGACGACGCCGAGTCGGTCGCCGCCCGGCAGGTGCGGTTCTGGCGCGACGAGCTGGCCGGGCTGCCCGGGCTGCTCGAGCTGCCCGCCGACCGGCCGCGGCCCGCGGTCGCCTCGCAGCGGGGCGCGAGCGTGGAAACCGTGGTGCCGCAGGAGATCTGGCAGCGGGTGGGGCAGCTGGCCCGGCGTGCGGATGCCAGTGCGTTCATGGTCGCTCACGCGGCGCTGGCCGCGCTGCTGGCCCGGCTCAGCGGTACCGGCGATATCGCCGTCGGCACCCCCGTCGCTGGTCGAGGTGCGGCGGCGCTGGACGACCTGGTCGGCATGTTCGTCAACACGCTGGTGCTGCGCACCGCCGTCGACCAGGGCGCGTCCTTCACCGACCTGCTGCGCCAGGCCCGGCGCGTCGACCTCGACGCGTTCGAGAACGCGGACGTGCCGTTCGAACGGCTCGTCGACGTACTCGATCCGGTCCGCTCGACGGCGCACAGCCCGCTGTTCCAGGTGATGCTCGCCTTCCAGAACCTGGACGCGGCGCCTGCCGAGGTCAGCCTGCCCGACCTCACCGTGACCGGGCTCGACATCGACACCGCCGTCGCCAAGTTCGACCTGGACCTGGTGCTCGCCGACACGGCCGACGGCGGCTGCGCGGTGAGCCTCACCTACGCCACCGACCTGTTCGACGCCGCGACCGCGGCCCGGATCGCCGATGGCTATGTGCGGGTGCTCGATGCCGTCACCGCCGACCCGGCCGGGGCGATCGGCGATGTCGACCTGCTGACCAGCGATGACCGCGTGCTGCTCGAAAGCTGGTGTGACACCGCGTATCCGGTGTCCACCGAAGTACTGCCCGTCGCGTTCGACCGGCAGGCCGCCGCGACACCGTCGGCGATCGCGCTCACCGACGGTGACACCTCGCTCACCTACGCCGAGTTCGCGGCGCGGGTGAACCGGCTCGCCCGGCACCTCGTCGACCAGGGCGTCGGGCCGGACACGGCGGTGGCTGTCGCCGCGCGCCGGTCGCCGGAGTTGCTGGTCGCGGTGCACGCGGTGCTCGCCGCCGGTGGCATCTACGTGCCGATCGACCCCGATCATCCCGCCGAGCGGATCAGCCGAATCCTGCGGATCGCGCAGCCGGTGTGCGTGGTCACCACGTCCGGTGACCGCGCGGACCTGCCGGTCATCGGTACCCCGCTGGACGGGGTCGACGTGGTCGTGGCCGACACCGTCGACCTCACCGCCTATCCGGCCGGACCGCTCTCCGACGCCGAACGGGTGCAGCCGCTGCTGCCCGAGCACACCGCGTACGTGATCTTCACCTCCGGATCCACCGGTCTGCCCAAGGGCGTCGGGGTGCCGCATCGCGCGATCGTCAACCAGCTCGACTGGATGGCGGCCGAATTCGGGTTCGGCGCGGGCGACACCGTGCTGCACAAGACGCCGGTCACCTTCGACGCGTCGATCTGGGAACTGCTGCTCCCGCCGCGCGTCGGCGCCCGCACCGTCCTCGCCAGCCCCGGCGGCCACGGAGACCCGGCCTACCTGGCGGCACTGATCGCCGAACACGGCATCGACACAGTGCAGTTCGCGCCCACGTTGCTCGCGGCCTATGTTGCCGAGGTCGCCCAGGCCGAGCGGCAGTCGGCCGATGCCACGGATGCCGGGGCCGTCCCGGGTGGGTGGCAGTCGCCTGATGCCGGAGATTTGGGCGTTGTCCCGGGTGGGTGGCAGGTGTCCGAGGTCGCGGATGCCGGGGTCGTCCCCGGGAGGCGGCAGTCGGCCCATGCCGCCGAATCAGCGGCTGACGGGACGGAGCAGCTCGCAGCGCCGACCGGCCTGCGGCGGGTGTTCGCCGGTGGCGAGGCGCTGCCTGCCGCCCTGGCGCAGCGGGCTCGGGCGCTGACCGGCGCCGAGGTGATCAACCTGTACGGGCCCACCGAGACCGCTGTGCAGGTGAGCACCCACGTGGTGGGTGATGCCGACACGGTGTCGGTGCCGATCGGCGCGCCCGTGTGGAACACCGGGCTCTATGTGCTGGACGTGCGGCTGCGGCCGGTGCCGCCGGGCGTGATCGGCGAACTGTACGTCGGCGGTGCGCAACTCGCGCACGGCTATGTCGGCGCGCCCGAACTCACCGCCGAGCGATTCGTGCCCGATCCGTTCGCCGGTTCCGGTGCCCGGATGTACCGGACCGGTGACCTCGTCCGGCTGCGTGCGACCGAAAATGGCTCCGCCGCACTCGATTACGTCGGCCGCGGTGACCTGCAGGTCAAGCTGAACGGTCAGCGCGTCGAACTCGGTGAGGTGGAAGCCGCGCTGCTGCGGCAGCCCGGTGTCGCCCAGGCGGCGGCCGCGGTGGTGTCGGGCGCGGGCGCGGATCGGCTCGTCGGGTACATCGTCGCGGATTCGGCTGGAGCGCACGATGATCCGGCCGCAGTGCGTACCGCGCTGGCCGCGGAACTGCCCGCGTACCTGGTGCCCGCCGTGGTGCTCGTGCTCGACGAGTTCCCGGTCAACACCTCCGGCAAGCTCGACCGTGCCGCCCTGCCCCGTCCGGAACTGCGCCAGGCCGCCTACCGTGGCACGGTCACCGAGACCGAACGGGTCGTCGCCGGCGAATTCGCCCGGGTGCTCGGGCTGGACCGGATCGGCATGGACGACAACTTCTTCGACCTCGGCGGCAACTCGCTGACCGCGGTCCAGTTGTCCGCGCGGCTCGGTGCGGCACTGGGCATCGCGGTGCCCGTCGCGTGGTTCTTCACCGATCCGACACCGGCCGTGGTGGTGGAACGGCTGCGCGCCGAGGACGATTCGGCCGACGACGCGTTCGCGGTGCTGCTGCCGTTGCGCGCGAGCGGGACCGGCGCACCGCTGTTCTGCATCCATCCCGTGGGTGGCGTGTCCTGGTCGTTCGCCGGCCTCACCCGCCACCTCGACCCGCAGCGCCCGATCTACGGTCTGCAATCGCCCGCCCTCACCGCGGACGAACCGCTGCCCGCCACCATCGACGCCTGGGCCCAGCGCTACGTCACGGCCATTCGCGAGGTACAGCCCGAGGGGCCGTACCACCTGCTCGGCTGGTCGCTGGGCGGTCTGCTCGCGCACGCCGTCGCGACCCGGTTGCAGGCCGAGGGCGCGGACGTGGCGCAGCTGGCGATGATGGACAGCTGGCTCGGCGACGAACCGGCGCAGACCTCCATGCCGACCGTCGGCGACCTGCTCGGCGGCCTGGCCGGTGACGCGCTCGACGTGGTCTTCGACGCCGACGGACTCGCCGCCGCCGCGGCGCGGATCGGCGGTCCACTGGCCGCGCTCGACCGGACCCGCATCGCCCGCGTCATCGACGCCGCCACCGCCTCGATGAGCATGGTCGACGCCTACCGGCCCGACCGGTTCGACGGCGATCTCGTCTACTTCGCCGCCACCGTCGACGACCCGACCGGCGCGCGCGGCGCGGCGAGCTGGGCGACGGCGATCGACGGCGACGTGCACCGCTACGGCATCGACGCGACGCACTGGGCGATGGCGGGCGAGGCCGCGCTGGCCCGGATCGCCGCCGTGCTCGACGCGCCCGAACCGGCGCACGACCGCATCGACGCCACGAGGCCCGATGCGCGGGCGGGGGTGCCGGGCGCATAGAATCGCGGAGCCGGCCGTCGAGCCTGCTGCCTGCTCGCCCCAGGCATCCGCGCACGTCGCCAGCACCCGTTCCGAGAGGTTGAGAACCCCATGTCAGTACAGCCGTCCGGTGGGATCGGGTGACGAAGCCACAGTTGACCGAGTCGAGTACCGAAACCGCTGACGACGTCTCCACCGACGGTGGTGTGCGGCGCACCGTGCTCCCTGGCGGGCTGCGCGTGGTCACCGAACACGTCCCCGGCGTGCGCTCGGCCTCCATCGGCGTGTGGGTCGGCGTGGGGTCACGCGACGAAGGACCCACCGTCGCCGGCGCGGCACACTTCCTCGAACACCTGCTGTTCAAGGCGACACCCACCCGCTCGGCGCTCGACATCGCCCAGACGATGGATGCCGTCGGCGGCGAACTCAACGCGTTCACTGCCAAGGAACAGACCTGCTACTACGCCCACGTCATCGACGAGGACCTGCCGCTGGCGGTCGAACTCGTCGCCGACGTGGTGCTCAACGGGCTGTGCCGGGCCGTCGACGTCGACGTGGAACGCCAGGTGGTGCTCGAGGAGATCGCCATGCGCGACGACGATCCCGAGGACCTGGTCGCCGACTCCTTCCTGACCGCCCTGTTCGGTGACCACCCGATCGGGCGACCCGTGATCGGCTCCGTCGAATCCATCGAAGGCATGCAGGCCGCGCAGCTGCGCGGATTCCACCAGCGCCGCTACCGGCCCGACCGGATGGTCGTCGCCGTCGCGGGCAACGTCGACCACGACCGCACCGTCGAACTCGTGCACCGTGCCTTCGCCGCGCACCTGGACTCCGCGGTCGAACCGGCGCCGCGCCGCGAGGGCAAGTTCCGCGCGCAGGCCGCGCCGAGCCTGGTCCGGATCAACCGCGACAGCGAACAGACCCACCTCGTCTTCGGTGTGCGCGCGTTCGGCAGGCACGAAGGACAGCAGCGCTGGCCGCTGTCGGTGCTCAACACCATCGTCGGCGGCGGCCTGAGTTCCCGCCTGTTCCAGCGCATCCGGGAAGAGCGCGGGCTGGCGTACTCGGTGTACTCGAGCGTGGACACCTTCGCCGACACCGGCGCGTTCTCCGTCTACCTCGGCTGCCAGCCCGAAAACCTCGCCCAGGTCGCGACATTGGCGCGCGACGTGCTCGTCGACGTGGCGACCAACGGGGTCACCGACGCCGAATGCGCCCGCGCCAAAGGCTCGTTGCGCGGCGGTCTGGTCCTCGGGCTCGAGGACTCCGCCTCCCGGATGAACCGCATCGGGCGCAGCGAACTCAGCTACGGCAACCACCGCAGCGTCTCGGCGACCCTGGCCCGCATCGACGCCGTCACCACCGAGGAGGTCAGCGCGATCGCCCGCACCCTGCTCGCCCGGCCCTACGGCGCGGCCGTGGCTGGTCCGTACCGGCGCACCCGCGACCTGCCGGCCTCGGTGCGCAAACTGGTGGAGCACTGATCTTTTCGACCCCGATGGGCCGGTACTCTGCACGCGGATGACCGCACAGGGGAGGGGAGGGGTCGTGCCGGTACAGGCGGCGATCGAACGGGCCAGGGTGGCCAAGGAGATCGGGAAAGTCGAGGAGGCTCGGCGGATTCTGGGAACGGCGTTGGCGACGGCGCCCGACGACCCGGAACTGCTGGCGGCTGAGTCCACACGACGCGCCGGCATTGCTACTGATGGCGTGGCTGCTCGCCTACGGGCCCGAACCCGACGAGACGCGGGCAGCGCTGGCCGAAGCGGTCACCCTCATGCCCGACGACGCCCATGTCCACTGCTCAGCAGCCGAGATCTACCAGCATCTGACCGACCTCGACGCGGTCCGGCGGCACGTGACGGCGGGCCTTGCTATCGATCCCACCCACACCGACCTGCTGCATAGGCAGGCCAGACTGGAATTCGGTGGCGTCGACGGCGGCCGGGCCGCGGCCGTCGCGATCCTGCGCGGAGTGCTCGCCCGGACCCCGACCGACACCAAGGCTCGCCGGCTCCTCGCCGAGGTGCACTGGCGGGCGCTGATGCGTTTGGCCGCGTGGGTGTGGGCGTTCGCGGCCTGCCTCGCCTTCGCGACGATGTGGATCCCCGCGGGCGGGTTGCGCGTGCTGTCACCGGTGCTGTTCGTGGCGTTGCCGCTGGCCTGGTACGGGGTGTTCCGCAAGCTGCGCAAGCAACTCCCCGCCGGCTACCTGCGGGCCAGGGTGATGCGGCCGCGGCCGCTGTTCGCACTGCTGTCGGTGGGCGGGGCCGGACTGATCGCCGACCTCGGCGCCATCGCGATGCGGTCGCAGTACGTCGAACTCGTCCGGCTGGGTGGGTGGTGTGTGGTGTTCGGCGCGTTCGGTGCGGCCTTCGGACATCTGCTGCTCTTCACCGCGTGGCAGCAGCGCAGTCGGGACGATCCCTCTCCCGGTGACGCTTTCGACTTCGCGTTCGGGATGCTCATCGGATCCGCGCTGCTCGGGGTGCCGCTGCTCGTCATCGCTGTACTGGGGCGGGGATGGGCGCGTCAGCCGGCGCTGCTCGGTGTCCTGCTCGCGGTGCTCGGCATCGTGCTGGCCACCGTCGTGCTCGAAGGGGTGATCGCGATCTGGCGGGAGCGAGGGAGCTATCGCCGGATGCCCGCGATCGTGGCGTGCGTACTCGCGCTGCTGGTCGTGGCCGGTGCCGCCGTGTGGTGGGGTGGCGGCGAGATCGTCGAGGGCGAGGTGCGCGGGCGAGACCTGGTGGACGTGCCCGCGCCGCCGACCTCGCGGCGACCGCTCTCGACGCTCCCGACGATTCCGAGCCGGCTGTTGCCGACACCGCCGAAGCGGCCGAGTACTACCGTCGCGCCGCCGTCGACCACCGACCGCTGAGCGGACCGCCTCACTCCTCGCGATGCGCGCGGTTGGCGGCCTCGACGATCGAGGTGAGCAGGCCGGGGACGGCGTCCTCGACGGCGTCGGCGCGCAGGCGCTGGTAGGTCTGGCCGTCGATGGTCAGGCGCTCGATCAGGCCCGCCTCGCGCAGGATCTTGAAGTGGTGGGTCGCCGTGGATTTGTTGATCGCGTCGTAGAGCGTCGCGCAGCGCAGCGGTTCGGCCGCGTTGCTGAGGCGGCGCACCATCTCCAGCCGGACCGGATCGTGCAGCGCACCCAGGACAGCGGGCAGCGCCGCGACCGGTAGGGTCGGCGCCGCGGCGTGACCATTAGCCTGAGTCATGATCTACCTCACTCCGGGGTTTGATAGCCATCATACTCGGCGTAGTGTCGGAGCCGTTCGATGGTTATCAAACTCACCTGATGGGGGCCGCCATGGCAGCGACAACGATGGCGCCGGTCGAAGCCGGGCAGCGCTGGGCGTACGGGCTGGTGCTCGCCGCGACCGGGGTGGCGCTCGGCGTCTCGGGGGCGCCCGCCCCGCTCTACGGCATCTACGAGACCGAGTGGCATCTCTCGCCGCTCACCACCACCATGGTGTTCGCCGTGTACGCGGTGGCCGCCCTCGGCGCGGTGCTGGTCTCGGGCCGGGTGTCGGATGTGGTGGGGCGCAAGCCGGTGATCGTCGGCGCGTTCGCCACCATGATCCTCGGGCTGGTCGCGTTCCTGCTCGCCGATTCGGTGTCGATGCTGCTGCTGGCCAGGGCGCTGCACGGCGCTGCGGTCGGCGCCACCGTCGTGGCGGGCGCCGCGGCCCTGCTCGATCTGCGGCCCGAACATGGCGCGCGCTCCGGGCAGCTCAGCGGCGTGGCGTTCAATGTCGGCATGGCGGTCGCCGTGCTGGGGTCGGCCGCGCTGGCGCAGTACGCGCCCTCGCCGTTGCGCACGCCGTATGTGGTGATCGCGGTGGTCTGCCTGGCCGTCGCCGCGGGCATGCTCGCGCTGCGTGAACCGCACACCGCCCGGGTGAAGGGGCGCATCACCATCGCGAAACCCGCTGTGCCGCACGAGATCAGGGCTGATTTCTGGTTCTCCGCGATCGGTGTGATGGCGGCCTGGTCGGTGCTGGGTGTGCTGCTGTCGCTGTATCCGTCGCTGGCCGCGGCCGAGACCGGGGTGCACAATCTGCTGTTCGGCGGGGTGGTGGTGGCCAGCACCGCGTTCGCCGCCGCCATGGTCCAGCTCTTCGCCACCCGGATTCCGGCGCGGCGGGCCGCGATCATCGGCGACCTCGGGATGGCGGCCGCGCTGCTGGCCACGGTGCCCGCACTGGCCACCAGGCAACCGGTCGCGGTGCTGATCGCCGGGCTCGTGCTCGGCGCCACCTTCGGGCTCGGTTTCGGTGGTTCGCTGCGTCACCTGTCGGAAGTCGTGCCGCCGCACCGGCGCGGGGAGACCATGTCGGCCTACTACCTGCTCGCCTATTCCGCGATGGCGTTGCCGACGCTGGCGGCGGGCTGGGCAGCGACCACCTGGGGCCTGGCGACCGTGTTTCCCTGGTTCATCGTGATCGTCGCGGTGGCGTGCGTACTGGCCGCGTTGCTCGGACTGCGCGGCAGCCGGGCTGGCGCGCGATAACGACAAAACCGGCCGGTCCGCGGGATGCGGACCGGCCGGTGTCATGGCGTCTTACGAGGGCCAGCCACCGTACGGGACGGTGATCATCTCCAGGAAGTGCCCGTTGGGGTCGAGGAAATAGACTCCGCGACCGCCGTCGTTGTGGTTGATCTCGTTCACCCCGTGCTGCTGCGGATCAGCCCAATGGTCCAGCTTGTAGCGCTGGATCTTGGCGTAGGCCGCGTCGAACTCGGCCTCCGAGACGAGGAATGCGTAATGCTGCGGCTGGATTTCGGAAGCATGCGGCGGCACCCGGGCGAAATCGAAGGTGACGCCGTTGTCGAGCGGGATCGGAATGAACGGACCCCACTCCTTTCCTATGTCCAACCCGAGGATGTCCGCCCAGAATTCGGCGGTTTCCCTATTATCGCGGCAACCGACAATGGTGTGATTGAACTGTACTGACAGGGGATTTCTCCTAGGTTCGTGATGGCGCCGACCCTGGGCACGGTACGAGGCGGCCGACAGGAGCACCATCACCGCGAACGAATTTAGCGCCGAATCCGCGGTCTCGCAACGGCCGTTTCGCGGTAGGTTCGCGCCATGAGGATTCGTGGAGCCGTCCTGGAACGCATCGCCGACCCGGCGCCGTTCGCCGCGTCGCAGCCGATCACCGTGTGTGAGCTGGAATTGGCCGAGCCGGGTGCGGGTGAGCTGCTGGTCCGGATCGAGGCGGCGGGACTGTGCCATTCGGATCTGTCGGTGGTCGACGGTAATCGGGTGCGCCCGGTGCCCATGCTGCTCGGCCACGAAGCGGCGGGCATCGTCGAGTCCGTCGGGCCGGGCGTCGACGATGTTGCGGTGGGGCAGCGGGTCGTGATGACGTTCCTGCCACGCTGCGGTGACTGCGCGGGCTGTGCGAGCAACGGGCGCACCCCGTGTGGTCCGGGCAGCGTCGCCAACAACGCGGGTGAGCTCCTCGGCGGCGGGCGCAGACTGAGCCGTGACGGTGCCGAGGTGCACCACCACCTCGGTGTCTCCGGGTTCGCCACCCATGCCGTCGTCGACCGGCGGTCGGTGGTTCCCGTCGACGACGACGTCCCGCCGGAGATCGCCGCGGTGCTCGGCTGCGCGGTGCTCACCGGTGGTGGGGCGCTGCTCAATGCGGCGAAACCGGTGCAGGGCGACCGGATCATGGTCGTCGGGCTCGGTGGTGTCGGCATGGCCGCGGTGCTCGTCGCGGTCTCGCTCGGACTCGGCGAGGTCGTCGCCGTCGACACCGTCGGCGAAAAGCTCGCGCTGGCACGAGAATTCGGCGCCACCGCCGTGTTCACGCCGGGCGAGATCGCCGAGCAGGGCGTGCAGGCCGACGTGGTGATCGAGGCCGCGGGCAATGTGCGCGCCTTCGAAACCGCCGTCGCCGCAACAGCTCCCGGTGGCGTCACCGTGACGGTGGGCCTGCCCGCTCCGACAGCCACCGCGACGATCTCCCCACTGGCGCTGGTCGCCCAGGGGCGCACCATCATCGGCAGCTACCTCGGCTCGGCCGTGCCCGAGCGCGACATCCCCGAATACGTGCGCCGGTGGCGCGCGGGCACGCTGCCGCTGGAGCGGCTCGTCTCGTCCCGGATCGGCCTCGACCAGGTCAACGAGGCGATGGACGAGCTCGCGGCGGGCGCGGCGCTGCGGCAGGTGATCGTCTTCGACTGACCTCGCGCCGGGTAGTCCGCCGCTGCTCGATAGGCTTGCCGGCAAGTGAGCAGCGAGACGAGGAGATACGGGTGACCATTCGGGTCGGAGTGCTCGGAGCACACGGCAAGGTCGGACAGGCGATCTGCGCGGCCGTGGAGGCGGCGGCCGATCTGGAGCTGGTCGCGCAGGTCGACAAGGGTGACGCGCTGGCGACGTTCACCGAGACCGGTGCCCAGGTGGTCGTCGACTTCACCCACCCCGACGTGGTGATGGGGAATCTGAAGTTCCTGGTCGAGAACGGGATCCACGCGGTCGTCGGCACCACCGGTTTCGACGAGGCCCGCCTGGCCGAAGTCCGGTCCTGGCTGGCGCAGCGTCCCGAGGTCGGCGTGCTGATCGCGCCGAACTTCGCCATCGGCGCGGTGCTGTCGATGCGGTTCGCCGAGCAGGCGGCGCGGTTCTTCGAATCGGTCGAGGTCATCGAGCTGCATCATCCGAACAAGGCCGACGCGCCCTCGGGTACCGCCTACCGCACCGCCGCGCTGATCGCCGCGGCCCGCGCCGAGGCGGGCGTCGGGCTCAGCCCCGATGCCACCACCACCGAACTCGAGGGTGCCCGCGGCGCCGACGTCGACGGGGTGCGGGTGCACTCGGTGCGCCTGGCCGGGCTCGTCGCCCACCAGGAGGTGCTGTTCGGCACCCAGGGCGAGACCCTGACGATCCGCCACGACTCCATCGACCGGAACTCCTTCGCGCCGGGCGTGTTGCTCGGCGTCCGCGAGATCGCCGGGCGCCCCGGCCTGACCGTGGGACTCGACCCCTTCCTGGATCTGTGAGCGCACCCGAACCCGCCGCGCGGCGACCTGATCGGCAGGTCGTGAAAATCGTCGCGCTGGTGGCGTTCCTGGTGCTGGCGCTGATCTACTACTTCATCCGCCTCGGCGGGCTTGCCATCGCCTACATCGCCGACGGCGGCTTCGCCGGTATCGCCATCGGCATCGGCATGCTGCTGCTGCCGATGGTCGGCGTGTGGATCGTGTGGACGACGCTGCAGGCGGCGCTGGCCCATCAGCACCTGGCCCGCCGCATGGACGAGGAGGGACTCGAGGTCGACACCTCGCAGCTGCCGCGACGTCCCTCCGGCCGCGTCGAACGCGAGGCGGCCGACGCGCTGTTCGCCCAGATCAAGACCGAATGGGAAGCCGACCCGGACAACTGGCGGTCGTCCTACCGGCTGGCGCGCGCCTACGACTACGCGGGCGACCGCACCCGCGCCCGCGAGACCATGCGCCGCGCGGTGGCACTGGAGAAGCTGGAACGGGAGTCGTAGACCACACGTCGAATAGGCTGGCGGAGTGCCGAACCTGCTGATCATTCATCACACTCCGTCGCCGTTCATGCAGGAGATGTTCGAGGCGGTCGTCTCCGGCGCGACCGACCCCGAGATCGAGGGCGTTGACGTTGTCCGGCGGCCCGCGCTGTCGGTTTCTCCGACGGATGTCCTGGCGGCGGACGGCTACATTCTCGGCACCCCGGCCAACCTCGGATACATGAGCGGCGCCCTCAAAGTCGCCTTCGACAACATCTACTACCCGTGCCTCGACTCGACGCGCGGCCGCCCGTTCGGCGTCTACATCCATGCGAATCAGGGTGCCGAGGGAGCCCAGCGGGCCATCACGTCGATCACGACCGGCCTCGGCTGGGTGAAGGCGGCCGACGATGTGGTGGTGTCGGGCAAGCCGCCCAAGGCCGATATCGAAGCGTGCTGGGAGTTGGGCGCGACTGTCGCGGCCCAGCTGATGGGCTGAGCGGACGGCGGGAACCCGCCTGATTCCAGGACTCGGCAAGGTGGCGATCACCGGCGAACTTCGGCGTTGCAGCTGCGTGGAGCGATCGCTTCGGTGCGAAGATGTGTGGTGTGCGGATCCCTGGCTCGATCCCCGTCAGCGCTCGTCCGGCGCGCTGTGTGCGCCGCGAGTGGACAGTCTGTCTCGCCGTGGCGTCGACCGTGATGATGGCGGCCTGCGGCACCTCGAGTTCGCCGCCGGACACCGCACAGCCTGCGACGATCCCGACGACAGCGGCCCACGCGCCGGCGAAACTGGAGCCGCGTGACTGCCCGGATTCGTCGGAGCTGACGGACGCGCAGTGCTGGACCATGGAGGTGCCGGCGAATCGCACCACCGGCCAGGGCACCGTCCGGTTGCCGGTGGTGAGAATTCCGGCGGAAATTCAGCCCGCGGAGCCGGATCCGATCGTGTTTCTGACCGGCGGGCCGGGTAATGATGCGATCCTGGACCCGCCGATTCCGAATGGTGTCGGGCGAAATCGCGATCTGATCCTGATGTCGGCTCGCGGCACGCTCTCGGCGGAACCGGCGCTGACGTGCCCGGAAATCGATGAGTTCTACGCCGAACGAGTGGGTCTGGTGTTCGGCTCGCTCAGCACCGGCAGCAAGAATTCGGCGGCGGCCGAGGCGTGCTACGACCGGCTTTCAGGTAGCACGGACTTGGCGTCGTTCAACACGATGGAAATGGCCTCCGATCTGGCGGAGTTGCGGGCAGCGCTGGAGATAGACCAGTGGAATATCTATTCCCATTCCTACGGCACCGACCTCGCGCTGGTCTTCATGCGCCAGGACCCGCAGGGAATCCGGTCGGTGGTCCTGGACGGTGTGACGCCGCCGTCGGTCGCCGCCCTCGGGTGGACCTGGGCCAGTGCGCGGGAAGCCTTCGACAACATGACCGCGGCGTGTGATGCACAACCGCCGTGCGAAGCTGCCTACCCCGACCTCGCAGACACATTCGTCGACATGGTGAACAAGCTCGAGTCCGAGCCGATCACGACCACCGTCGACGTCCACGGGAAGAACACCACCGTGGTCCTCGACGGTGGCACGCTGCTGAACTGGTTCGTCCCGATGGCCACCCACTTTCCCGCGGAGTTTCCCGCAGCGATCTACGAGTTGGCCGAGGGCAAGCCGGAACGGATCGCGCAGATCTGGGCCATGGTCTGGACGGATCCCGCCAAGGTCGGGAAGTTCGGCTGGGGCCTGGCATTGAGTGTGTGGTGTAGCGAATGGGTGCCGTTCGAGACCCGCGAGGACGAACTCCGGATGGCAGCGGAAGCCTTCCCCGATTTTCCCGATTCGGTGCGCGAGCAGGCGCCGCAATTGCCGTTCCTTCGCGAAGTGTGTGCGGTGTGGCGGGTGCCGAAAGCCCCCGACGCCATTCGCGACGTGACGAAAAGCGATATCCCGACATTGGTGCTGTCCGGTAGCTACGACGGCCAGACCGGGGCGCGATGGGGACACTATGTCGCGGCGGACCTTTCGCGTTCCACGGAGGTGACCGTGCCCGGCGTCGCACACGGCATCTACGTCGATCCCTGCGCGGCCCAGATCGCGGTCTCGTTCTACGAGAATCCGCTCGAGCCCGACACCGGCTGCGTCAGCTCGACGCAACCACCCACGTACGCCGTCAACCCCCCGCCGCCGTGACCCGGTTCGGTCCCGGACCGGCCGCCACCGCGGTGTCTCGACGGTCGGTGCTCGGTGGTGCCGTCGGTGGCGCGGCGCTGCTCGCGCTGTCGTCCTGTTCGTCGACGCCCTCGCCCGCCCCGGGGACGAGCACCGGGGACTCCGCGTTCGGCGAACTCGATGCCAAAATCGAGGCGGGCATGCGGTCCTACGGGATTCCGGGTGTCGCCGTCGGAGTCCTGGCAGGCGGACAGGAATACATCAGAGGGTATGGCCTCACCAATGTCGACCACCCGGTGCCGGTCGATGCCGACACGGTGTTCCGGATCGGTTCCACCACAAAGACATTCACCGGCACCGCCATGATGCGGTTGATCGACGAGGGCACGGTGGAGCTGGACGCGCCGGTGCGCCGCTACCTGCCGGACTTCGCGGTCGCCGATCCGGCGGTAGGCGCCGAGGTCACCGTGCGACAGCTGCTGAACCACACCTCCGGCTGGCTGGGCGACGACCTGCAGGACTTCGGACGCGGCGACGACGCGCTGGCTCGCTATGTGTCCTCGATGACCCGCCTGCCGCAGCTGACGCCGCCGGGCAGCGTTTTCGCCTACAACAACGCCGGACTGGTGGTCGCGGGGCGGATCGTCGAGGTCGTCACCGGATCGACGTACGAGGCGGCGGTGCGGAATCTGCTGCTCGACCCCCTGGAGTTGAGCCGTACCCGGTTCTTCTCCGACCAGATCATCGGCTTGAACATCGCCGCCTCCCACACCGTGGTCGACGGCAAACCGGTGGTGGACACGGGTTTCTGGGAGTTCCCGCGCAGCTGCAACCCCACCGGATCGTTGATCTCGAGCGTCCGGGATCAGATGCGCTACGCGCGTTTTCACCTCGGCGACGGCACCGCACCCGACGGCACCCGCCTCATGAGCAGGCAGGCGCTCGAGGCCATGCGCTCCAACCCGGGTGCCGGTGGGACGCTGCAGGTCGAGCTCACCGGCATGGGCGTGGCCTGGATGCTGCGCCCTTCTGCCGAGAACGAGACGATCGTTCAGCACGGCGGGACCTGGTCGGGCCAACGCTCCGGATTCTTCCTGGTGCCCAGCCGCGGCTTCGCCATGACCGCGCTCACCAACTCTGAGGGCGGCGCGCAACTTCTCACCGACCTGTTCGCCGACGATTGGGCACTGCGGCGTTTCGCCGGGGTCGGCAACCTGCCCGCGACGCCGCAGCTCCTCGGCGCGGGCGAGCTCGCACCCTACGAAGGGCGCTACGCGACCCAGCAGATCGTCGAAACGGGCAGCCTCGAGTCGATCGCGATCGACTTCGTCGCCAGGGACGGCCGCCTGCACGGCACCATGAGCGACGGGGCAGACCCCAGCACGAACCCCGACGAGGACGCCGGCGCGCAACTCGGCCTCGCGTTCTACAAGACCGACTACGGTCTCGACCTCGGGCCGGACGGCACACCGATCGGCACCCGATCCGACTTCGTTCGCGGCGACGACGGGAATATCGCCTGGTTCCGCAGTCACGGACGCCTGTATCGACGGCAATGACCGCGGCGGCCCCGAATTCTGGTGGGCTGACACGCGGGCCCCCGATGCGGTAGAACTCGACACCGACGGGTCGCGGGCTGGCCGCGGATGGGTGTTCGAGGATGGGGAGTGGTCGGTGAGTGAGTTGCAGCAGACTCCGGCGGTGCGGCGGATCGGACTGGTCGAGGACCACGAGTCCGTGGCGATCGGGCTGGCGGCCATGCTCGGGCCCGAACCCGACCTGGATCTCGTCGCGACCGCCGACACCGTTTCCGGGCTGCTCGCCACCGACGCCGCCCTGGACCTGGTGGTGCTCGACCTGCGCCTGCCCGACGGCTCGACACCCGAGGACAATGTCACCGCGCTGCGCGAACGCGGCATCGAGGTGCTGGTGTTCACCGGCGCCGACAACGCGTTCCTGGTCCGCTCGGCCGCCAAGGCCGGTGTGCTCGGGGTGCTGCGGAAGTCCGAGAGTGTGGCGACGGTGGTCGAGGCGGTCCGCCGGGCCGCCTCCGGGGAACAGGTCGTCACCACCGACTGGGCCGCCGCGATCGACGGCGACCCGCAGCTCTCCGACGTCGGGCTCAGCCCGCGCCAGGAGGAAGTGCTCATGCTGTACGCCTCGGGGGAGAAGGCGTCGCGGGTGGCCAGGCTGACCGGGCTGTCCGAACAGACCGTCAACGACTACCTGGGCCGCATCCGGCAGAAATACGCCGACGCGGGCCGTCCGGCCCCCACCAAGACCGATCTGTACAAACGGGCCGTCGAGGACGGGTGGCTGCCCGTGCCGGAACGGCAGCAGCGCACGTGACCACCACCGCGGCCCGCGCGCACGCGCCGGTGCCCGCCGCGGTGGACACCGAGCTCTCGCGGGCGGCGACCGATCAGATCCTGCGCAGGCTCGGGGTCGTGATCGGCGTCGGCGCGATGATCGTGATGACTCTCGAGCTGCCCGCGGTCCTGATCCAGCCGCTCAACCGGTCGGTGTGGCCCGAAGTGCATCTGGTGGCGGCGTACCTGTTGTTCGCGCCGCTGGCGATCGTGTCGGCGCGCGGGGCGGTCACCGCGATCCGCCGGGTCGCCGGGGCGGCCGCGATCTGCTATCTCGTCGCGACGGTGACGACCCCGCTGGTGTACTCGGTGGTGACGATCGGTTCGTTCGCGTCCTGGCCCTATCGCGGGCTTGTACTCGGGGTGATGGCGGGTGGACTCGCCTGGTCGGGCCGGGTGGCGGCGGGTTTCGCCGCGGTGCTGGCCGTGGCGACCAGTGCCTCCAATGCCGCTGTCGTTCCCGACAGTTCGGCGTGGGCGCTGTTCGGTGACATCACCAGGGCGCTCGGGGTCGCCGCGCTGTTCCTGTGGTGCGTGGTCTACGCGCGGACCGCCGCCGAACGCGTCGACCGGGAAGCGGTCCGGCAGCGTTCGCGGGCGGCGACGGTCGCGGCGACCGCGGCCCGCGAGCGCGAGGGCGCCCGGTTCGCCGCGCTGATCCACGACGCGGTCCTGTCGACGCTGCTGGAGGCCTCCCGCGAGCAGGAACCCTCCCAGGTGCTGCGCAAGCAGGCCGCGCGCACGCTCGAACAGCTCGAACAGGCCCGCAGCGCACCCGAACTCGACCATCTCGACGCGGCCGCCGCCGTGGAGTTCGTGCGCGCCGCCGTGCGCGAGGTCGACCCCGAGCTGCCGGTCCAGGCCTCGCGGCGCGGCGCGGATCTGTGCCTGCCGCTCGAAGCCGCGCAGGTGCTCGGCGCCGCGCTCAGCGAAGCCGTGCGCAACAGCGTGCGCCATGCCGGGGTCGCGGGCAGGCAGGTGCGGCGCGAGGTCGCCATCACCATCGCCACCGGCGGCATCCGGGTGGTGCTCACCGACGACGGCGCCGGCTTCGACCCGGCCCGGGTACCGGCCGACCGGATGGGGATCGCGGGCAGCATTCTCGGCAGGATGCGCACCCTGGCCGGTGGCGCGGCCTTCGTGGAGTCGGCCCCGGGCGCGGGCACCGCGGTCACCCTGGTGTGGGGTAGTCATGGCTGAGCGGGATCTGCCGTTCGGCGTCCGCGACCTGGTCGGCCTCAGCGACGGCATGGCCTGGCTGTTCGTGGTGATCTTCGAGGCCACCATCATCATGTACCTGCGGGTGAACTTCGACATCGTGCCGCCGGTACCGGCCGCCGCGGCCCTCGTGCTGATGGCCGTCGCCGCGCTGGTGGTGCTGGTCTTCCCGGTGGACCCACTGCCGTGGCCCGCCACCGCCTACGTCGCCTGCGCCGGTCCCGCCGCGATGGCGCTGACCGTGCCGTGGGTCGAGAACCCCACCGGCTTCTCGCATCAGCTGTGGACCGCCTACCCGACTTCGTACCTGCTGGCCATGCTGGTGTTGCGCGGGCGGATCCTGCCTGCCTGGCTCGGTGTCGCCGCGGCCGCGACGGTGCTCGTCACCATGGGCGTGTTCACCACCTGGCACCCGGAGACCGTGGTGCGGGCCCTGACTCCGGTGGCCACCGTCGGCGTGGTGACGGTGTTCATGGCGATCGTGCGGCCCACCCAGCGCTCGCTGCGGGAACTGCGCGACCAGGCCAACCGGCGCGCGGCGACCGAGGCGGCACTGACCGCGGCCACCGCCGAACGCGACCGGCAGCTGACCAGGCTCGACCAGGTCGCCGGGCCGATCCTCGCGCGCATCGCCGAGGGCGCCCAGCTCACCGGCGACGAACGCGAACAGTGCAGGCTGCTCGAAGCCGAACTGCGCGACGGACTGCGCGCCCCGGAACTGGTGACCGAACGGCTCAGCGCCGCCGCGCGCGGCGCCCGATCCCGCGGTGTCGAGGTGACCCTGCTCGACGACGGCGGTTTCCGCGGCGTCCCGACCTGGGTGCGCCACAACGTGATCGACGCCGCCGTCGGCGAACTCGACACCGCCGAGGCGGGCACCGTCACCGTGCGTGTGCTGCCGATCGGGCGGCGCTGGGTGGCGACCGTGCTGGCCGCGGCGCCGACCGGGGACCGGCGCACCGAGATCGACACCGCGGGGGTGGTCCGGGTCTCCACCTGAGCCAGGGAAACCTGTCGTACCCCTGTGTCAGGCTGAGGAGATGCAGCGGATGAATGCGGCGACGGCCCGGCGGATCGCGCTGGCCGCGCAGGGTTTCGGTAAACGCCGACCGGCCAAGCCGAATCGACGGGCCGTCCTCGATGTCGTCGCCAGAACCCGTCTGCTGCAACTGGATTCGGTGTCGGCGGTGGTGCGGGCGCACTACGCGCCGGTGTTCAGCCGGATCGGCCCCTACGATCGCAGCCTGCTCGAGGGCGCGGCGTGGAGCGACAGCCCACGGGCCCGCCGCGGCCTGGTCGAGTACTGGGCGCACGAGGCCGCGCTCATCCCGGTCGCGGACTGGCCGCTGATGCGCTGGCGGATGGCCGAATACCAGAACGGGCGCTGGTCGGGCATGCGCAAGGTCGTCGAGCGGAACCCGACCCTGGGCAAGGACATCCTCGATGTCGTCACCGAGGTCGGCGCCGCGAGCGCGGGCGAGATCGAACGTCATCTGGAACTGGACAAGCCGCGCCCCAAAGGCACCTGGTGGAACCTCAGCGACACCAAGATGATCTGTGAGCAGCTCTTCGCCGCGGGGGAGCTGTCCATCGCGCGCCGGTCCGGTTTCACCCGTCTCTACGACCTCACCGAACGTGTCGTCCCGGCCGACGTCCGCGATCGCGACATCACCGAGGACGACGCCGTGCGCGAGCTGCTGCGCCGCTCCAGCCGGGCGCTGGGCATCGGCACCGAGACCGACCTGCGCGACTACTACCGCCTGAACCGCCGCCAGACCGCGCCCGCGATCGCCGACCTCGTCGACGCGGGTGAACTGATTCCGGTCGACGTCGACGGCTGGGACACACCGGCCTACCTGCACCCCGAGGCGAGCACGCCGCGCAAGATCACCGGCGCCGCCCTGCTGTGCCCGTTCGATCCGCTGATCTTCTTCCGGCCGCGCACCCAGCGGATCTTCGACTTCCACTACCGCATCGAGATCTACACGCCCGAACCCAAACGGGTGCACGGCTATTACGTCTTCCCGTTCCTGCTCGACGGCCGCCTGGTAGGCCGCGTCGACCTGCGCGCCGAGCGTGGCAGCGGCAGGCTGCTCGCACCCGGCGCGTTCGCCGAACCCGGCTACGCGACCGCCGAGACCGCGGACGCACTGCGTGGCGCGCTGCGGGAGATGGCGGACTGGCTCGAACTCGACGACGTCGTCGTCGGCGAGCGCGGCGACCTCGCTCCGCTGCTGTGAGCGGGTTTGGTTACCAGCCCTTCGGGCCCTGGCCGCGCATCTGATCACGCAGCGCGCCGGTGACCGCGCCGGAGAGCCAGGAGTTGAGCGACTGCCCGTTCTGCGCCGCCGCCTCCTCGGCCTTGGACTTGAGCTGTTCGACAAGGCGCAGGGTGACCCGGCTGATGTCGCCGGTCATCTCCTCGAAGGTCGGCGGTTCCTCGGAGCCCGACGGCGTGTTCTTGCGCACGTCGGCCACCGCGTCGGTGCCGTCGAGGCGGACGTGCACGGTGCGGTCGCCGAGCTCGGTGCTGATCTCGGCGGCCAGTTCCGACAGCGCCGAGAGCAGCACGAGCCGGCTCGAACTCTCCACCGCCGCGGCCAGGGCAGCGGCGGTGGCCTGCGTTTTCTCGTCGCCGAGAGCAGCGGCGGCGATCAGTTCCTCGCGCAGCCGCGCGGTATGAGCGTTCAGATCCATGACATCATTGTGCTGTCACTGGTGACATCACGCAAGGGTGGCGATGATGTCACCATCGGAGCAGGCAGGCGGCGAAAAACACCCACCGGCAGCCGGATCGGGCGCTAGGGTGTCGAGGCTCAACTGGGGACCGGGTAGCCTTTCTGACCATGACGAACGGTGAATCGACGCCAACGGAGCTGCACGCGTCCGGCACGGTGGGTGTCGCGATGGTGACCCCCTTCAGCGCTGCGGGCAAGGTCGACATCGATGCCGGTGTAGCCCTGGCGGCGCGCCTGGTCGACCGCGGCGTCGATCTGCTGGCCATCTCGGGCACCACCGGTGAGTCGCCGACCACCACCGAATCGGAGAAGTCCGACCTGCTGCGCGCCGTCGTCGACGCCGTGGGCGAGCGCGCCACCGTGATCGCCGGCGCGGGCACCTACGACACCGCGCATTCGCTCGAGCTGGCGCGCGCCGCCGAGAACGCCGGCGCGCACGGCCTGCTTGTCGTGACCCCGTACTACTCGCGGCCCACGCAGGAGGGCCTGATCGCGCACTTCACCGCGGTCGCCGACGCCACCTCGCTGCCGGTGACCCTCTACGACATTCCACCGCGGTCGGTGGTGCCCATCGCCATCGACACGATCCGCCGGCTCGCCGATCACCCGAACATCGTCGCGGTGAAGGACGCCAAGGGCGATCTGGTCTCCGGCGCCGATCTCATCGCGACCACCGGCCTGGCCTTCTACTCCGGTGACGACGGGCTCAACCTGCCCTGGCTCTCGGTCGGCGCCACCGGATTCATCAGCGTGATCGGTCATCTCGTGCCCGAACGCCTGCGCGAGATCCACCAGGCCTACACCGCCGGTGACGTGGTCCGGGCACGGGAGATCAACGCGACACTGTTGCCGCTGTTCGCGGCCATGACCCGCCTGGGAGGTGTGGCGATGTGCAAGGGAGCTCTTCGATTGCTCGGTGTCGAGGTGGGTGAACCTCGGTTGCCGCAGCTGATGCCCACGCAGGCGCAGCTCGACGCGCTGGCGCTGGATCTGCAGGCCGCGGGGGTGTCGGCATGACCGAACCGGCCGCTCGCAAGCCCCGTCGCCGTTCCGCCAGCCGCGCCGCAGGCGCGCCCGAACCCACTCCGGTCGCGCCGCCGCAGGCCGCCCCGAAGCAGCCAGAGCCGGTCGCGACGCCGGTCGCCGAGATCGTCGCCGAGGCGAACCTGGTCGGCGAGGCCGAGGTGGGCACCGACCTGATCAGCGTCGCCGAGGAACAGGTCACCGTGCCGAAGAAGGCCGGTTCGCGCCGCGCCAAGAGCAAGCCCGCCGCCGAGCAGGCGCCGCCGCAGCAGGCCCGCGGTGGTGGCCGTGGCCGCCAGGGCGGTGGCCGCGGTCGTGGCGCCGCACCGGCCGCCGAACCCCGGGAGAAGGCGGCTCAGGACAAGCTCGGCGCTCCGCCGAAGCTGCCGAAGAACGGCCTGCGCGTGTTCGCGCTCGGCGGCATCGGTGAAATCGGCCGCAACATGACCGTTTTCGAGTACAACGGCAAGCTGCTGATCGTCGACTGCGGTGTGCTGTTCCCCGAGGACCAGCAGCCCGGCGTCGACCTGATCCTGCCCGACTTCCGGCCCATCGAGGACCGGATGGACGACATCGTCGCCATCGTGCTCACCCACGGCCACGAGGACCACATCGGCGCGGTGCCGTTCCTGCTGCGCAACCGCCCCGACATCCCCGTGATCGGCGCCAAGTTCACCCTCGCGCTGGTCGCCGCCAAGTGCCGCGAGCACCGGCTGCAGCCCAAACTCATGGAGGTCGCCGAGGGCGAGACCACCGTGCACGGCCCGTTCGAGTGCGAGTACTTCGCGGTCAACCACTCGATCCCCGACGCCATCGCGGTCGCCATCCGCACCCCGGCGGGCGTGGTGCTGCACACCGGTGACATCAAGCTCGACCAGCTGCCGCTCGACGGCCGCCTCACCGACCTGGCCGGCTTCTCCCGCCTCGGCGACGAGGGCGTCGACCTGTTCCTGGTCGACTCCACCAATGCCGAGGTCCCCGGCTTCGTCACCCCCGAGCGCGAGATCGGCGGTGTGCTCGACAACGTCATCGGCAAGGCGCGCAACCGCGTCATCGTCGCCTCCTTCGCCAGTCACGTGCACCGCATCCAGCAGGTCGTCGACGTGGCGCAGAAGTACAACCGCAAGATCTGCTTCGTCGGCCGCTCGATGGTGCGCAACATGCAGATCGCACAGGACCTGGGCTACCTGACGGTGCCCGACAACGTCGTCGTCGACCTGGACGCGGCCGCGAACCTGCCCGGCAACCGCCTGGTGCTGATCTCCACCGGCTCCCAGGGCGAGCCGCTCTCGGCGCTGGCACGGATGGCCCGCGGCGACCACCGCCAGATCAACATCCGCGCCGACGATCTGATCGTGCTGGCCTCCTCGCTGATCCCCGGCAACGAGAACTCGGTGTTCGCGGTGGTCAACGGGCTGGCCCGGCTCGGCGCGACGGTCATCACCCAGCAGAACGCGAAGGTGCACGTCTCCGGCCACGCCTCCGCGGGTGAGCTGCTGTACCTGTACAACGCGGTCCGCCCGACCAATGCCATGCCCGTGCACGGCGAATGGCGGCACCTGCGCGCCAACGCCGCGCTCGCGGTGGCGACCGGCGTGCCCGAGGAACGGGTCGTGCTGGCCGAGGACGGCGTGGTGGTCGACCTGGTCGACGGCATCGCCTCCATCGTCGGCCGGGTGCCGGTCGGGCACGTCTACGTCGACGGCCTCTCGGTCGGTGACGTCGGCGAGTCGACCCTGTCGGACCGCCTGGTCCTCGGCGAGGGCGGCTTCATCTCGATCACCGTCGTCATCGACGCGACCACCGGCAAGGCGGTCAGCACCGAGATCAACGGACGCGGCTTCTCCGACGATCCGGCCGCGCTCAGCGGCGCGAACGAACTGGTCGAGGCCGAGCTGCTGCGGCTGGCCGGTGAGGGCATCACCGACACCCACCGCATCGCCCAGGGCGTGCGGCGCGTGGTCGGCCGCTGGGTCGCCGACACCTACCGCCGTCGCCCGATGATCGTGCCGACGGTCATCGGCGTCTGATCCACGCGAAACACGAAACCGCCGGGTGACAGTGTCGCCCGGCGGTTTTCGTTTCTCTCGCGTCAGGCCTGGCAGGCCGCGGAGTCGAGCTTGGCGGACTTCACGATGTTGCAGGTGAACACGTGCGACACGCGCCAGCCGCCCTCGGAGGCCACGAATTCCACGGTCGCGCCCTGGACCGGCGTGCCGTCGATGGTGACGTCGGCGGGCGCCTTCACCTTGCCGTCGGCGGGCGTGCCGACGCTGGTGATCTTGGCCTTGACGTTGTTCTTCTTCGCCGCCTCGACGAACTTGTCGACCAGGTTCGGGTCGCGCTCGGCGTCCTCGATGAAGGTCGCCTTCTCCTCGGCGGTCAGCTGACCCGCCATGGCCTTGTCCAGGCGGGCGTTGAGCTCGTCGACCGTCGGCGCGGGCAGCACCGGCACGGCGGTGGTCATCGGCGCGTCACCCTCCTGGGTGCCCTCCACCTTCTTGCCGTCCTCGAACGCGGCGCCCGCGGTGGTCGAGGTCGCCCCCGCGGAGGTCTCGCTGTCGCTGCTGCTGCACGCGGTCAAGCCGAGCGCGGCGGCGGCCGCCGTCACGGCGACCGCCGTCTTGAACATGCGGTTGTTCACTGATCTCCCCAATTGAGATATGGCGCCGGAGTGACATTTCCGGCGGGTGGTGCGACTCAGAGCTCGTAGCCCGAGGTGCAGTTCCAGTTGATGATGGTGGCAGCGCCGCGGTTGGCGTTGATCGCGTTGCGCTTGGCCGCCCGCAGCGAGGACGCCGAGGCCCAGCTGTAGGAGCGGCTCGACTCGGCGAGCGCGCCACACCCGTTGCGCCACGACATCTTCACGTCGCAGCCCGCACCGCCGCCGCTGCGCTGGCAACCCGCCATGGCGGCCGACTCGGCCTCGGCGTAACTGTCGTAGTTGGCGGTGATGCTGGACGCGCCGTTACGCGAGAGCGCGAGCGCGCCGTAGTTGCTGGCCTGCGCCTGGGCCGGCGCGATGTGGCCGCCCAGCAGCGCGCCGATGGTCGCGGTCATGACCACCGCGCCGGTGAAAACTCTTTTCACTTGATTCCCCTCGTATTCCTGGCCACAACCTGGTGGACCGGGTGACAACGTACCGACCGTTGCGTCCTCCGCGCCACCTGCGGCGCCCGGATTCGAGCTGATCACAAGGGATCTGAAAGGTTTTGCTCAGGTCGCGCGGGCGTCGGAACACCGCGAAACGCGGTCGCGGGCGAGATTTCCCCGCCCTGACCGGGGCCCCGCGACCTGCGCATCCGGGTGAGATCACGGTCGCAACCGGGGTGGGACCAGTGTTGCGGATGGTCCGGGCGGTGCTCGAGCGGCTAGCCTGATGGTCATGGCAGGTAAGTCCCGCAGCACCACGACCTCTCGGGCGCGGGCGGGATCGAGCAGGGGGCAGACGCCGTCGGCGCGATCTCGTTCGACGACTCCGCGAGCGTCGGCGGCGCCACGCGGGCGCACCGCACCCGCGCGCAGGCCGGTCAGGAGCGCGTCGAACACCGCGCCGCTGGCGGTGATCGGGCGCGGCGTCGGCACCGGCTGGACCATGCTGGCCCGCGGCGTCGGCGCCACCACCCGCACGCTGAGCCGGGCAGGCGAGATCGAGCACGGGCACCGGCGCGACGGAATCGGTTTGGCGCTCATCGCGGTCAGCGCGATCATCGCCGCCGCCATGTGGATGTCGGCAGGCGGTCCGGTCGGGCGATTCCTCGAAGACGTCGTGCGCGCGATCGCGGGAACGGCGGGCGGGCTGGCTCCGCTGCTGTTCATCGCGCTCGCCGTGTTGCTCATGCGCACCGAGCCGCAGCCGGAGATCCGGCCGCGGCTGGTGCTGGGCGGTCTGCTCGTCGTGCTGCCCGCCCTCGGCGTGTGGCATCTGGCCGCCGGGTCGCCCACCGACGCCCACGGACGTTCACGGGCGGCGGGCGCTCTCGGCTACGCCATCGGCGGTCCGCTCGGGCAGGGTCTCACGCCGTGGCTGGCGTTGCCGATCCTGCTGCTGGCCATGGTGTTCGGCGTGCTGCTGCTGACCGGGACCACGGTGCGCGAGGTGCCATCGGCCCTGCGCGAGTACTTCGGCCTCGGCGAACACGCCGGCGACGACGACCCGTACGACCCGGCCAACTACGACGCCGACGGATTCCCGGTGCACCGCAACCGCACCCGCCGCCGTGGCCAGAGTCCCGACGACAACTACCCGCCCGACGAGTTCGGCGGCTCCGACGCGCTCACCGAGTCCCTCGGCGAACCGCCGCTGCGCGATGCCAAGCCGATCGTCGACGAACCGCCCGCACCCGCACCGAAACCGGCGCGGAAACGCCCGCCGGCCAAGGTCGTCGACCAGACCCCGCCCGCACCGTCGGAGCCGGAGTTCGTCACCGATCGCGTCGTCGACGGCGACTACACGCTGCCCCCGCTGACCCTGCTGCTCGACGGCGATCCGCCCAAGAAGCGTTCGGCCGCCAACGAATCGATGATCGAGGCGATCACCGAGGTGCTGGTGCAGTTCAAGATCGACGCCGCGGTCACCGGTTTCGTGCGCGGCCCGACCGTCACCCGCTACGAGGTGGAACTGGGCCCCGGCGTCAAGGTCGAGAAAATCACCGCGCTGGCCCGCAACCTGGCCTACGCGGTCGCCACCGAGAACGTGCGCCTGCTCGCGCCGATCCCCGGCAAGTCGGCGGTCGGTATCGAGGTGCCCAACGCCGACCGCGAATTGGTGCGCCTGGCCGACGTGCTCAAGTCCCCGCACACCCGCAACGACCATCATCCGCTGGTGATCGGCCTCGGCAAGAACATCGAGGGCGAGTTCGTCTCGGCGAACCTGGCCAAGATGCCGCACCTGCTGGTGGCCGGCTCCACCGGTTCCGGTAAGTCCAGCTTCGTCAACTCGATGCTGATCTCGTTGCTGCACCGAGCCACGCCGGAGGAGGTCAGGATGATCCTGATCGACCCGAAGATGGTGGAGCTCACGCCGTATGAAGGCATTCCGCACCTGATCACGCCCATCATCACCCAGCCGAAGAAGGCCGCCGCCGCGCTGGCCTGGCTGGTCGAGGAGATGGAACAGCGCTATCAGGACATGCAGGCCAACAAGGTCCGCCACATCGACGACTTCAACAAGAAGGTGAAATCGGGCCAGATCACCGCGCCGCTGGGCAGCGAGCGCGTCTACCGGCCCTACCCCTACATCCTGGCCATCGTCGACGAGCTCGCCGACCTGATGATGACCGCGCCGCGTGACGTCGAGGACGCCATCGTGCGGATCACCCAGAAGGCGCGTGCGGCGGGCATCCACCTGGTGCTGGCCACCCAGCGCCCGTCGGTGGACGTGGTCACCGGCCTGATCAAGACCAATGTGCCCTCGCGCCTTGCCTTCGCGACCTCCTCGCTCACCGACTCCCGCGTCATCCTGGACCAGCCGGGCGCGGAGAAGCTGATCGGCATGGGCGACGGGTTGTTCCTGCCGATGGGTGCGGGCAAGCCGACCCGTCTGCAGGGCGCGTTCATCTCCGACGAGGAGATCCACGCGGTCGTCGAGTTCAGCAAGACGCAGGCCGAACCGGAATACCAGGAAGGCGTCACCGCCGCCAAGGCCGGTGAGGTCAAGGACGTCGACCCCGACATCGGCGACGACATGGACGTCCTGCTGCAGGCCGTGGAACTCGTGGTCACCTCGCAATTCGGCTCCACTTCCATGCTGCAACGCAAGCTGCGCGTCGGCTTCGCCAAGGCGGGCCGGTTGATGGACCTGATGGAGACCCGCGGCGTCGTCGGGCCCAGCGAGGGGTCCAAGGCGCGCGATGTGCTGATCAAGCCCGACGAGCTCGACGGGCTGCTGTGGTCGATCCGTGGCGGCGACCCCGGTGGCGCCGAGGACGAATAGGTCGGTGCGCGTTGCTGGTTTGCTCTGACCGTGCCGGGAGCAGACGGCGACGAACGAGGAGGGACCGGAGGCGCGGTGGCGTACGGGTGTGGGGGAGAGTGCCTGGATCAGGCCGGTGTGAAGCCGGTCAGCAGGCGCTGCGCACGCACGAAAGGCGTTGCGGCAGCCCGGCACCCAGGGGTAGCCGGTGCATATCGACACGGCGTTCGTACTGCGCGGTGGATCCGTTCACGGCTAGCTCCTCTCGGGGTGCGGGTCTTGTGACGATGCGTCGACGGTAGCAGCGGGGGATGCGCCGCGAAACGGATTTATCCGACGCGCCGACCTGGCCAGGTGCAGGTCAGGCCGCGTGTGTGTGAAATCATGGCGGGCAATCGTTCCGCAAAGCCGACTGAAACGGACATTTCGGGCATGATGGACCGCATGAACTTCATCGATCGGACCACCACATGCAGGTGACCACGCTCGAGTGGGTGATCACCGGTCTGGTGATCCTCGGCTTGTTCGTCTTCGACTTCTTCGCCCATGTGCGGACACCGCACGAACCGACGTTCAAGGAATCCGGCTTCTGGTCGGCCGTCTACATCAGCCTGGCGCTGCTGTTCGGCCTGTTCGTCGCCTGGAAATGGGGCGGCACCTACGCGGGGGAGTACTACGCGGGCTTCGTCACCGAGAAGGCGCTCTCGGTCGACAACCTGTTCATCTTCCTGATCATCATGAGCACCTTCGCCGTGCCGCGGATCTACCAGCAGAAGGTGCTGCTGATCGGCATCGTGCTCGCGCTGGTGATGCGCGGTGCGTTCATCGCCGTCGGCGCGGCCGCGATCAGCGCGTTCAGCTGGGTGTTCTACCTGTTCGGCGCGTTCCTGATCTACACCGCGATCAACCTGCTGCGCGAGAGCGGGCACGAGGTCGAGCACGAGCAGCAACGCGACAGCAGGATCGTCGCGCTGGCCAAACGAATCCTGCCGACCACCGACCAGTACGACGGCGACAAACTCATCACCCGGATCGACGGCAAACGCGTGGTGACACCGCTGCTGCTGGCGCTGCTGGCCATCGGCTTCGCCGACCTGCTCTTCGCCCTCGACTCGATTCCGGCCATCTACGGCCTCACCGAGCAGCCCTACCTGGTGTTCACCGCCAACGCCTTCGCGCTGATGGGCCTGCGCCAGCTGTACTTCCTCATCGGCGGCCTGCTCGACCGCCTGGTGTACCTGTCCTACGGCCTGGCCGCCATCCTGGCGTTCATCGGCATCAAGCTGGTCCTGCACGCCCTGCACGAGAACACGCTGCCGTTCATCAACGGCGGTGAGCACGTGAGCGTGCCGGAGATCTCCACCCCGGCGTCGCTGAGCGTGATCATCGGCATTCTGATCGTCGCCACGGTGGCGAGCCTGCTGAAGACCCGCAACACCACCTCCTCCTGAACGCGCACTGCCCGGAACCACCATGGTTCCGGGCAGTGCCGTGTCAGCGGCCGGTCACTCGGCGAAGGCGCCCATCACCGGCAGCCATTCGACGACGCGCACGGCCTCGATCAGGCCCAGCTTCGCGAACGGGTCGTCGTCGAGCAGCGTGGTCAGCGACGGCGCGTTCTCGGCGCGGAAGATCAGCAGCGCGCCCGTACCGTCCGGATACGGCCCGCTGGTGAGCAGCGTGGCAGTGCTCGACAGCGGTGTCCCCGAGGGGCCTGCGTGGTCACGCTTCGCTACCGCCTCCGGCCCCGCCGGGGACACCGCGGTGTCGACGAGCGCGTTGAGCCAGCCGCGGTGTTCGGGGCGGTTGGTCGCCCGGTCGGCCGCGGTGGCTTCGGTGTAGGTGTAGTGGACGGCGAAGATCGGCACGGTCGATCACTTTCTCGCGGTGGACTTGCGGAAATTCAGAGAGTCAGCAGCATGCGGGTGTTGCCGAGGGTGTTCGGCTTGACGTAGCTGAGGTCGAGGAATTCGGCGACGCCGGTGTCGTAGGACCGGCACATCTCGGCGTACACCTCGGCGGTGACCGGTGTGCCGTCGATCTCGACGAAACCGTGCCTGCCGAAGAAGTCCACCTCGAAGGTCAGCACGAACAGGCGCTGCAACTGCAGCTCGCGCGCGACCGCGACCAGCCGCTCGACGACGGCGCCACCGACACCGCGGCCCTTCACCACCGGATCGACGGCGACCGTGCGCACCTCACCCAGATCGGCCCACAGCACGTGCAGCGCACCGCAGCCGACGACCTGGCCGTCGAGTTCGGCGACCCAGAATTCCTGGACGGACTCGTACAGGGTGACCAGGTTCTTCTCCAGCAGGATGCGGCCCGCGTACTCGTCGACCAGGCGCTTGATCTCGGGGACGTCGGAGGTTCGGGCTCGTCGGACGACCACGCCGGAAACAGGCGCCGCGGAGGGCGCGACGGGATGCGCGTCGCTGGTCGAACCACCCAGTGGTCCCCGTGAGGTCATGGGGTGCACAGTAGTCGGCCCGCTTACCGATAGTCTGAACGTGTGCCGCACATCCTGTCGTTCCGCTCACCGCATCGCGCCGGGCTCGACGACCGGCTCGGACGGCACTACCCGCGCGAGCAAACCGCGGGCGAAACAGGTGGATTTCGGCGCAGTGCCGGTGAGTGCCGAGAGGGCAGGGCATGAGAGGTCAGCGCCTGGAGGCGGTAGCTCGCGTAACCACGGAAGGCGCCCGATCATGCCGAGGCGACGCGGCATGAGAGGTCAGCGCGCGGAGGAGGCAGCCTGCGTAACCACGGAGAGCGCCCGAGCAGGCCGGATGGACGCAGCATGAGCGTGCGACCCGAAGAGATCGACCGCAGGTGGACGGCGGCAACGCCGCCGCGGGCGATGCCCGACCGCGCCGACGCGCAGGTTCCCCTGCTCAACATCGCGAACGTGCTGACCGTCGCGCGCATCGTGCTGGTGCCGTTGTTCGTGCTGGCGCTGTTCGCCGACGGCGGGCACGACACGCGCTGGCGGGTCATCGCCGCCGCGGTGTTCGGGCTGGCCGCGATCACCGACCGCTTCGACGGGCAACTGGCCCGCAAATATGGTCTGGTCACCGATTTCGGCAAGATGGCCGACCCCATCGCGGACAAGGCGCTGATTGGATCGGCGCTGATCGGGCTGTCGATCCTTGGTGATCTGCCCTGGTGGATCACCGTGGTCATCGTCGGACGTGAGATCGGCATCACACTGCTGCGGCTGGTGGTGGTCCGGCGCGGCGTGATCCCGGCCGGCCGCGGCGGCAAGCTCAAGACGCTGGTCCAGTCCATCGCCATCGCGCTGCTGCTGTTGCCGCTGTCGGGCGCCTTCGCGACCGCGGGCATGGTGTTGATGTACGCGGCCGTGGCGCTGACCGTGATCACCGGCCTGGACTACGTCGGCCAGGCGGCCCGGGTGTGGCTGGCAGGGGGACGCGGACGCGGCGAGTCCCGCTCGTGAGCGATCCGCTCGTCGACGGCGCGCCGGTCACCGAACTGGTCGAGGCGCTGACCGCGGCCGGTCAGACCGTCGCCACCGCCGAATCGCTGACCGCGGGTCTGCTGGCCGCGACGGTGGCAGGCGTACCGGGCGCCAGCGCGGTGCTGCGCGGCGGCCTGATCGTGTATGCCACGGACCTGAAAAACCGGCTGGCCTGCGTCGACGACGACATCCTCCGGGTCGACGGGCCGGTCGCCGCGTCGACCGCCGAGCAGCTCGCGGTGGGCGCCAGGGAACGCTGTGGCGCCGACTGGGGTGTCGGCCTGACCGGAGTCGCCGGACCCGATTCCCAGGACGGGCACCCGGTCGGGACGGTATACCTCGGATTGGCCGGTCCGAGTCACAGCGAAGTGGTCCGGTTGAAACTGGACGGCGACCGGTGGACGATCAGAATCGGTGCGGTGCACAGCGCGGTGCGGGAGTTGCTGCGCTGTGTGACGACGAACTGACCGCGTCCGGGAACCACCGGCCCCTGCTCGACGTTGTGCCAGAAAGAGGTGAGCACCGCTACGGCGGTGACACGAGGTGGAGGAGAACGAGATGACGCTGCTGCGGGAGGCAATCGGGGACAGTCTGCGGCGTGCGCGTCTCGCCCAGCATCGAACGCTGCGCGAGGTGTCGACCTCGGCGCGCGTGAGCCTCGGCTATCTGTCGGAAGTGGAGCGCGGCCGCAAGGAAGCCTCCAGTGAACTGCTCGCCGCCATCTGCGAGGCACTGGACGTGCCGCTGTCGCGGGTGCTGTGGGACGTGAGCACCATCATGGCGGGCGCGGACGGTTCGGCGCCGCGCGAGCCCGCGCTGACCGGTCCCGCCGCCGAGCGCGAGGCCGTCGCGGCCGAGCCCGCCGCGGAACCGGCCGCCGCGCCCGAGTCGGCCGCCGCGAGCATGTCGGCCGACCAGGGCCCCCGGATCGGCATCGCCGAGGACACTCGCATCGTCATCCCGGCGCCGAGGGCCGAGATGCTGGTACTGGTGAAGGGAATGTGACGCGGCGAACCACGTGCCGGACGCGCGAGACGCTGCACACCGCTGGTGAGAACGGATAGATTCTCATCAGGCGTCGATGGGGCCGGTCTCACCGGCTCGGGTGCCGCATGGTGAAGGATAAGCACATATCTGGTGCGTGACGGTCGCGCACCACCAGTCGCACGAGCGACGCACAGATGGAGGCGGGATCAATCGATGGCTAATCCGTTCGTGAAGGCCTGGAAGTACATGATGGCCCTCTTCGACTCCAAGATCGAAGAGCATGCGGATCCGAAGGTCCAGATTCAGCAGGCTATCGAGGAGGCGCAGCGTCAGCATCAGGCGCTGTCGCAGCAGGCGGCGTCGGTGATCGGCAACCAGCGTCAGCTGGAGATGAAGCTGAACCGCCAGCTCGACGAGGTCGAGAAGCTCAACGCCAATGCCCGTCAGGCCGTCACGCTGGCCGATCAGGCGGCCGCTGCGGGCGACACCGAGAAGGCGATCCAGTACACCAACGCCGCCGAGGCGTTCGCCGCCCAGCTGGTCACCGCCGAGCAGTCGGTGGAAGACCTCAAGGTGCTGCACGACCAGTCCCTGCAGGCCGCCGCACAGGCCAAGAAGGCGGTCGAGCAGAACGCGATGATGTTGCAGCAGAAGGTGGCCGAGCGCACCAAGCTGCTCAGCCAGCTCGAGCAGGCCAAGATGCAGGAGCAGGTCTCGGCCTCGCTGCAGCAGATGGACTCCACCCTGTCCGCACCCGGTTCCACCCCCAGCCTCGACGCGGTGCGCGACAAGATCGAGCGGCGCTACGCCAATGCGCTCGGTGCCGCCGAGCTGGCCCAGAACACGGTGCAGGGTCGCATGATGGAGGTCCAGCAGGCCAGCATCCAGATGGCCGGGCACAGCAAGCTCGAGCAGATCCGCGCCTCGATGCGTGGTGACGCACTGCCCACCGGCAACAACGCGCAGGCGATCGACCCGGCCAAGCAGCAGCCCGCCCAGGCACCGCAGATCAACAAGGGCCAGACCGCACAGCAGTGATATCGCCAGCGCTGGCGCGCTCGAGTCGCGGCTCCTCCTGTCCCGGCGATCAGGCACCGTTGCTTGCTCC
>NZ_JBHXAY010000053.1:0-45201 GCF_042728775.1 Nocardia sp. NPDC060259 | reverse complement strand
GGTTCGAATCCTGCCGAGGGCACATTTCGAGGCCCCGTCCGTTCGGTCGGGGCCTCGTTTGTTTGATTCAGGTTGTTCACGCACGGTTCCACTGGTTTCGGGGCCTCGCCCCGATGACATCAGGAGCGAGGCATGACGAATCCCCCCGAAGGCCAGCAGCCACCCTTCGGTCAGCAGCCGCCCGGAATGCCGTCCGGGCCGCCCGGATACCCGCACGCGGGATTCGGACCCGGCCAGACTCCCCCGCCAGGCAACCCCGATGTCTTCCCGCCGCAGCAGCCGCCGAAGAAGAACCGGACCGGGCTGTTCATCGCGCTGGGCGTCGTCGCGCTGGTGGTGCTCGGCGCGCTGATCACCGGCATCGTGCTCACCGTGCAGGGGCGGACTCCGCTGGCCTCGGACGAGAAGCAGATCGAGGTCGCGATTCGCGACTTCTACGACACGCTCGGCGCCGACGGGTTCGTCGCGGCCGCGCAGCTGGCGTGCGAGGCCGACCGCACCGAGATCGACAATCTCACCCCGGAGCAGCGCCAGCAGTTCGACGCCGCGACCGTCTCGGTGACCATCGACAAGGTCGAGGACATCGTCATCACCGGCGACATCGCCAAGGCGACGGTCGTCGGCAAGCTGACCCTGTCCGTGGCGGGCGAGGAGCCCAACACCGAGGACAGCACCGAAGAGCACCTCAAGAAGGAAAACGGCACCTGGAAGATCTGCTCGGTGCCAGCCACCAGACACTGACCGAACACCGCACAGGCGAACCGGCTGATCGCACATCCACGCACGTCACGCGGGGTATCTTGCTTAGGTAAGCCTCATCATCGGATGGGGATCCTTTGCTGGAAGGACGCCGATGATGTCGCGCAGTTGGAAACCGCTGGCCGGGCTGATGGTGATCGCGGTGGCCGCGCTGGGTGTCAGCGCCTGTTCGTCCTCCCCGGGCGATGCCGACGAGATCACCGTCTACAACGCGCAGCACGAGTCGCTCACCAAGGAGTGGGCCGAGGCGTTCACCAAGGAGACCGGCATCAAGGTCATCCTGCGTCAGGGCGGCGACACCGCACTGGGCAATCAGCTGGTCGCCGAGGGCGCGAACTCCCCCGCCGACGCCTTCCTCACCGAGAACTCCCCCGCCATGGCACTGGTGGAGAACGCGGGCCTGTTCGCCGACGTCGACAAGGCGACGCTCGACCAGGTCCCCGCCCAGTACCGGCCATCGACCGGCAAGTGGACCGGAGTCGCCGCCCGCGCAACGGTTTTCGTCTACAACAAGGACAGGCTGCCGACCGCGGGCCTGCCCGCCTCGCTGCTCGATCTCGCCCAACCGCAGTGGAAAGGCCGCTGGGGCGCCGGCACGTCCGGCGCCGATTTCCAGGCGATCGTGGCGGGCCTGCTCGCGCTGAAGGGCGAGGATGTCACCCGGTCCTGGCTGCAGGGCATGAAGGCCAACGCGACCTCGCTGCAGAACAATGTGGCGACCATGAAGGCGGTCGACGCGGGCAATCCCGAGGGCGGCGTGATCTACCACTACTACTGGTACCGCGATCAGGCCAAGACCAAGGAGGGCAGCGCAAATACCGCGCTGCACTACTTCAAGAACCAGGATCCCGGCGCCTTCGTCAGCGTGTCCGGCGGCGGCGTGCTGAAGTCGAGCAAGAAGCAGGAGTCCGCGCAGAAGTTCCTGGCCTACATCACCGGCAAGAAGGGCCAGGAGATCCTCCGCGACGGCACCTCGATGGAGTACCCGGTCGCCAGTGACATCGCCGCGAACCCGGCACTGCCGCCGCTGGCCGATCTGCAGGCACCCGCGATCGACCCGAGCAAGCTCGACTCGAAGAAGGTCACCCAGCTGATGACCGAGGCGGGACTGCTGTAGGTGGTTGAGCTCGCCGGGCCGACCCCGTCGGCGACGACATCGCGGGTCGGCAGGCCCGGGGTGTTCGTCACGCTCGCGGCGCTGACACTGACCGCGGCGACGTTCATCCCACTGGGCTACATCGTCTCGGTCCTGTTCGACACCGGGCTCGGCGAGGCCGCCGATCTGGTGTTCCGCCCGAGAGTCGGTGAGCTGCTCGGCAATACCGCCGCCCTGGTGGTGTACACGGTGCCGGTGTGCGTGCTGCTCGGGATCGGGCTGGCCTGGCTGGTCGAGCGCACCGAGGTGCCGGGCCGGTCGTGGTGGGGTCCGGTGCTCGTCGCACCGCTGGCGGTGCCCGCGTTCGTCAACAGCTACGGCTGGGTGAGCGTGTTCCCCTCGATGCACGGGCTGTCCGCCGCGGTCCTCGTCTGCACACTGTCGTATTTCCCGCTGGTGTATCTGCCGGTCGCCGCGACACTGCGCAGGCTCGATCCGGCGATCGAGGAGTCGGCGCGCGCGCTCGGCTCCGGCCCGGTGGAAGTGTTCTGGCGCGTCGTGGTGCCGCAGTTGCGGTTGGCGATCCTCGGCGGCGGGCTGTTGATCGGCCTGCATCTGCTCGCCGAGTACGGCGCGTTCGTGATGCTGCGCTATGACACGTTCACCACCGCCATCTTCGAGCAGTATCAGAGCAGTTTCGCCGGTCCGGCCGGGAGCATGCTCGCCGGTGTCCTGGTCCTGTGCTGTCTGGCGCTGCTCGGCGGCGAGGCGCTGCTGCGCGGGAACGCCCGCTACGCCAGGCTCGGCAGTGGCGCGCCACGCGCGGTCGCGCCGATTGCCCTCGGCTGGTGGCGGATTCCGCTGTTCGGCGTGCTGGTCGCGGTGATCGTCGCGGCGCTCGGCGTGCCGCTGTGGACGATCGGGCGCTGGCTGTGGCTCGGCGGCTCGGCCGTGTGGGACATGACCACGATCGGCACGGCACTGGGCCAGACGATCGGCTTGGCCGCGGCCGCCGCACTGGTCACCACGCTGTGCGCGTTCCCCGTCGCCTGGATCGCGGTGCGTTCGGCAGGCAGGTTCGCCCGGGTTGTCGAGGGCGCGAACTATATCACCAGTTCGCTGCCCGGCATCGTGATCGCCCTGGCCCTGGTGACGGTCACCATCCGGTGGGCACCGCCGCTCTATCAGACCGTGACGCTGGCCGTGCTCGCCTACGTCCTGATGTTCCTGCCCCGCGCGCTGGTGAGCGTGCGGGCCGGGCTGGCGCAAGTGCCGGTCGGACTGGAGGAGATGTCACGGTCGCTGGGCGAGTCGGCCCCGGCCACCTTCTTCCGGGTGACGCTGCGGATGACCGCCCCCGCCGCCGCGTCGGCCGCCGCGCTCGTCTTCGTCGCGGTATCCACGGAGCTCACCGCGACACTGCTGTTGGCGCCCAACGGAACTCGCACCCTGGCCATGCAGTTCTGGGGCCTGTCGGGCGAACTCGACTACGCCGCCGCCGCGCCGTACGCGCTGATCATGATCGTCGCCGCGGTGCCGGTGACGTATGTGCTGTTCACCCAGTCCAGAAAGGCGGCGGGGGTATGAGCCGGCTTGTCGTCAGCGGAGTGTCGAAGAGCTTCGGCGCCACCCGAGTGCTGGACCACATCGATCTCGATGTCCCCGACGGCACCGCGGCCGCCGTCGTCGGCGCGTCGGGCTGCGGCAAGACGACACTGCTGCGTGTCATCGCCGGCTTCGAGGCACCCGATGCCGGGTCGGTCCAGCTGGGCACGGAAACCGTTGTCCGGCAGAACCTCTGCCTGCCGCCACAGCGCAGGCGGATCGGCTACGTCGCCCAGGACGGCGCGCTGTTCCCGCACCTGAGCGTCGCCGACAACATCGCCTACGGTCTACACACCGGCCTGCGGGGAGCTGCCGCCAGGCTGCGCAGGCACCACGACCGCGACCGCGTCACCGAACTGCTGGCGATGGTGTCGCTCGACCCCGGCTTCGCCGACCGCCTGCCCCACGAGCTCTCCGGCGGCCAGCAACAGCGCGTGGCACTGGCACGCGCGCTGGCCCGCAAACCCGCCCTGATGCTGCTCGACGAGCCCTTCAGCGCCCTCGACACCGGCTTGCGCGCCACCACCAGGCAGGCCGTCGCCGAGACCCTGCGCGCCGCGGGGATGACCAGCATCCTCGTCACCCACGACCAGGAAGAAGCGCTGAGCTTCGCCGGACAGGTCGCCGTCATGCGCGACGGACGGTTCACCCAGGTCGGCCCGCCGCAGCACGTCTACCACCACCCCGCCGACCTGTTCACGGCCCGCTTCCTGGGCGACTGCGTCCTGCTCGACGCCCTCTGCGAGGCCGACATCGCCAAGTCCGCGCTCGGTCCGGTCCCGGTGCAGCGGCACGCCCCCACCGGCCAGACCACGCTGATGCTGCGCCCCGAACAGCTGACCGCGCAGGTCGTCACCACCGACCATCCGCACAGCGGCACCGTGACGGAGGTGGATTTCCGCGGCCCCGACGTCATTCTCACGATCGACCTCGCCGAAGGCGCAGGCACGGTCAAGGTCCGGCGGACAGGCACGCAAGCCCCCGCCCGAGGCGACAACGTTCGCCTGACAATCCAGGGCACCGCGATGGCCTACCCCAAGTCGTGAAGCCGCGGACCGGCTGAACACCGTGTTCAGCCGGTCCATCGAGCGAGCGGCGGGAATTGAACCCGCGTAAACGGCTTTGCAGACCGTTGCCTCAACCACTCAGCCACGCCCGCCTCGCCCGCCTCGCCCTAGAGATTGCCGTGGCCTGGCCCGGCTGACCATGGTTGCGCTCAGCGTGAGCGTAATTCGGGCGACGCACGCGGCCCGGTCCGCGCGACGCATCTGAGCGGTGGCGACCTGGCACTATGCGATGATCAATGCCATGTCTCGGCCACGCCCGCTTCCGCATGACCCGATCGCCGAAGCTCATCGGCAGTGGACCGGGCACGGCTGGGGTGCGGTGGCCGACGGGATGGCCGCGGTGACCTCGCTGGTGCGGGCACAGCAGATCGTGATGGCCAGGGTGGACGAGGCGCTCAAACCGACGGGCCTGACCTTCTCCCGCTACGAACTGCTGCAACTGCTCAGTTTCAGCAAGACCGGCGCCCTGCCGATGGCCAAGGCCAGTGCGCGATTGCAGGTGCATCCGACAAGCGTGACCAACACCGTCGACCGGCTCGAGAAGGCCGGACTGGTCGTCCGGGTCCCACATCCGACCGACCGGCGCGCCACGCTCATCGAAATCACCGACGCGGGAAGGGAATTGGTCGCCGAGGCCACCGCATCCCTGAACGCGCGGGTGTTCGCCGAGCCGGGCCTGCCACCGGACCGGATCCGCGAACTGCTGACGTTGCTCGCCGAGTTCCGCCACGAGGCGGGCGACTACGAGGATTCCGGCGAGCAAAACCTCGCATTCCACGCGACATAGCAACCGACAGGCGAATCACCGGCCGACTCGCTTGGCAGCTAGCGGGAATTGGTCCACCATGTAGCCCATGGTGCTGGTCCTGGGGGTATCGGCGGGTGCGGGTGGTGCTCGCGCCGTGCTGACCCACTCCGATCAGCCGCACCTGCCGCCGGTGGACCACGTCCGGCTACCGCGCAGGGCGGGCGGCTCGGTCGAGGAAGCGGTGTTGTCGGCGATCCGCCGGATGCGCGTCGCCGCGCTCGCGCGCGACGAGTGCGTCACGGCCGCCGCGGTCACCTGCCGTAACGAGCTGCATGCCGAGGCGATCCGAGCGGTGGTCGGCGCCGGCGTCGGCATCGTCGACGAACCGCTGGCGCAATTGCGCTATCTGCGTTTCACCGGCATGCTGCCCACCACCGCCTCGGTGATCCTCTACGACCTCGGCTGCTCGGGTTTGACTGTCACCCATGCCGATTGCCGCACCGACACGATTCTGGCGAGCAAGCGCAGCACCGTGCTCAGCGGCGACGGCTACGACGCCCTGCTGCGCTGGCAACTGGCCCGCGGCGGGGTACTGGCCGACGCGCGCACCAGCCGCGCGCACCGCGAGTCGCTGAGCCGGGCACGCGTGGTGACCGCGGCCGACGCCGACACCGGCGGCCGCGCGGTGGTGACCCGCAGCGATCTGGCCGAACTGTGCGAGGCCGGGCTGCACCATTCGGCCTCGTTCGTGCGTCAGCTGATCGAGGAGACCGGCGTGCAGCCGGGTGCGCTGGTCCTGCTCGGCGGCTGCACCCGCAACCCGACCCTGCGCGCCGATCTGGCCCAGCGCATCGGGCTGCCGATCGTCTACGACCCCGAGCCCGACTACGTGTCGGCGCGCGGCGCGGTCCTGCTGGCCGCCCAGCGCCCGTCCCGCCTGCGCATGCCGCGCCTGCGGGCGGGGGCGGCGCTGTCGACGCGCGACGGAACGCAGCGACCCGGCCGCAGGAAACTCCTCGCCGCGGTGGCGGTGACGGCAACCTTGGGCGGCACGATCGCCGGGTTGCTCGGCACCGAGAATTCGTCGGCGCGGGTACCCGAGCAGGGCACCGCGCCGGCTCCTGCCCAGCTCACCGACGGTTCGCTGCGGCTGAAACAGAACTAGCTGTTGGTGAAGTTCGGCGGCCGCTTCTCGACGAAGGCGGCCATGCCTTCCTTCTGATCGTCGGTCGCGAACAGCGAATGGAACACCCGGCGCTCGAACAGCAGGCCCTCGGCGAGCGTGGTCTCGAAGGCGCGGTTGACCGCTTCCTTGGCGATCATCGCGACCGGCAGCGACATCGAGGCGATGGTCTGGGCGGTCTCGAGCGCGGTGTCGAGCAGCTGGTCGGCGGGCACGATCCGCGACACCAGACCGGCGCGCTCGGCTTCCTCCACACCCATGTTGCGGCCGGTCAGGATGAGATCCATCGCCTTGGGCTTGCCGATCGCGCGGGTCAGCCGCTGCGAGCCGCCGATGCCGGGGATCACGCCGAGCTTGATCTCGGGCTGGCCGAACTTGGCGGTGTCGGCGGCGATCAGGATGTCGCACAGCATCGCCAGCTCACAGCCGCCGCCGAGGGCGTAGCCCGCCACCGCGGCGATGGTCGGCTTGCGGAAGTTGGCCAGCCGGTCCCAGCGGGCGAAGAAATCGGACATGTACATGTCCATGTACGACTTGGGCGCCATCTCCTTGATGTCGGCGCCTGCCGCGAAGGCCTTCTCCGAGCCGGTGATGACCACGGCGCCGATGGAGTCGTCGGCCTCGAGCTCGTCGAGCGCGGCGATGACGTCGTCGAGGACCTGCGCGTTGAGTGCGTTGAGCGCCTTGGGCCGGTTCAGCGTGATCCAGCCGACCCCGCCCTTACCCTCGCTGCCGCCCTTGCGCTCCAGCAGAATCGTCTCGAAATCGGTCACCAGGCACCCTCTTGTTCATCAGCGGTCACGGATGGTGCAGACGATACCGAGCCCGATCACCCACCGGCTACGCGGGCAATCCCAGTTCGCCCGCGCCGAGCGGGGCGAAGTAGGCGTCGACCTGGTCCGCGGTGACCTCGGCGAGCGTGGCGGGCGACCAGCGCGGCGCGCGGTCCTTGTCGATCACCTGGGCGCGGATGCCCTCGGCCAGATCGTGAGTGCTCAACGCGGCCACGGTGATCCGGAATTCGACATTCAGCGCGGCGGCGAGCGACGGCAGCGTGCGGGCAGTGCGCAGCGCGCGCAGGGTGGCCTTGACCGCTACCGGCGACTTGGCCAGAAGATCCTCGGCGGCCTTGGTCGCCTCGGGCGAGTCGGCGGTGCGCAATGCCTCGACGATCTCCTCGACGGTGCCTGCGGCGTAGCAGGCGTCGATCCAGTCGCGCTGCGCCGCCAGCTCGGATTCCGGTGCGGGCGTGGCGAATCGGGCGATGGCCTCGTCGGCAGGGGTGGTGCGCAGCGTGTCGAGCAGGGCGGGCAGGTCCGCCGAGGGCACGAAGGTGTCGGCGAAGCCAGCCGCGATGGCGTCGCCCGCGCCCATCCGGGCGGTGGTGAGCGCGACGTGGGTGCCCAGCTCACCGGGCGTGTGCGAGAGCAGGTAGGTGCCGCCGACGTCGGGGACGAAACCGATGCCCACCTCCGGCATGCCGATCTGGGAGCGCTCGGTGACGATGCGATGGCTGCCGTGCGCGGACACGCCGACACCGCCACCCATCACGATGCCGTCCATGATCGCCACATACGGCTTGGGGTAGCTGCCGATCAGGTCGTTGAGCAGGTATTCGTCGCGCCAGAACGCCGCGGTCGCGGTCTGCAGGGGCACCGGTGCCGCGGGACCGCCGTCGTTGATCGCCTTGGCGTCGCGGTGGATGGCGACGATGTCGCCGCCCGCGCACAGGCCACGCTCGCCCGCCCCGACGATCGCCACGGTCCGGATCACCGGATCGGCGGCCCAGGTACGCAGCGCCGCGGTGATCGCGAGGCTCATCGAGTGGTTGAGCGCGTTGATCGCGCGCGGGCGGTTCAGGGTGATCAGACCGAGCCCGTCGCGTACCTCGAACAGCACTTCCGCTTCACTCATGCTGGTCACGATAAAGTTGGCCCTCCGCGCATCCGAAACTCCGGCGTACGCGATGTGACGCATTCCACCCCGGCCCGCTGGGGCACAATCGGGACATGGGCACCGACCATTTCGTGCGGATCACCCGCCTGCGCGCACTGATCGAGCACGAGAACACCGGCGCGGGCGAGCGAGCCACCGCGCAGCGCATGCTCGATCGGATTCTGCGGAAGTCCCACGACCACAACGCTTCTTCCGCGTCATCGGACCGCGTGTACGGCGCGCGGCATGATCGCCCCGGCAGGCACGCGAGCACCGCGTCGATCGTCGAGTCGGTCCGCGACGACATCGCCTTCGCCCGCGATTTCGCCGTCGTCGGCGGACCGAGCGAGCTGACGGTGCACAGCCCGCTCGCGGCCGCGCCCGCCGAACTCACGGTGGCGGTCACCACACCGTTCGCCGATCAGATCGTCGTCACCATCGACGGCATCCCGCCCGCGTGGGGCTGGGAGTCCGACGAGTTCGACCGCACCACGGCGACCGCGGACCTGCGCAGACTGGCCGACGAGCTGGCCGAGATCATCGACAGCTACAACCACGACGGCGCCGATGTGGGCCCGCGGTTCTTCCGCACGATCCGCGCGCAGGAGACCACCCTGATCCGCTGACTCAGTCCAGCTGTTTCGGCCCGACGAGCAGCACGACCAGGCCGACGGTGAGCACGACCGCGCCGATCGCCAGCACCATGCTCGCGGCGGCGGGCCCGCCGTCGGTGTAGTCGGCGACCGCCTGGGCGACCGCGCCCGCCACCGCCGCGGCGCCACCGAGCACGAGGATCGGTTCCCGGCGGATCGTGTACAGCATCAGACACAGCACCCCGACCAGCGCGGTCAGCACCGGCCGCCACGGCGATTCGCCGATCGTCACCGATTGCGCGCCACCCACCGCGATCAACCCGCCGATCAGGTACCCGGCCCACTCCGCGACGAACAGCCGCGCCCAGGCGAGCACGAACCACAGCCCACCGAACAGCAGCAACAGCACCCCGGGCCAGACGGACCGGTAGTCGAACAGCTCCGACGTCACGTTCAGGACACTCGCGAGACCGAACCCGCCCATCGCGACCATCCCGAGGACGCTCGGCACCAGCAGATAACCGAGCACCGCCACCAGCAGCCCCGCGATCGATGCCGCGATCTCCGCGGCGTTCCCACCGCCGTCGCCGAAGGCCGTGGCCACCGCACCGCACACCGCGCAGGCGGCCAGCACGAGCAGCACCGCCGCGAGCCTGCTTCGCCCCGCCGAGGCGATCGGCACCCGCCGGAACACCCCGTCGCAGCCGCCTGCCAGCACCACCGCGCCCCCGGCCGCGCATCCGGCGACGACCAGCAGCAGCACCACCCGCCCGGTCTGCGCCACCTCGGTCCACGCCCGCCCGAGGAACAGCACCACCCCGGCGGCCACCAGACCCGCACCGAGGTAGGCGACGATCTCCGCGATCACCCGGCCCGCACTCGCCCGCTGCGCGTGTTCCTCGGCATCAACGGCCCGCAACACCGCCCCGCGCTGCTCCCCGCTGATCACCCCCGCCGCCACCAGCCGCTCCAGCGCCACACCCACCCGATGTTCGCGAACCATCCGTCGAGTATGTCGACCTGCGGTGATGTTTCGACCGAATCACGCATACCGCGTTTCGCGCCAGGGTGACCCAGTTCATACTAGAATTAGTTGGACGTCCTAGTATCGGGCGCCCATCACTTGCGGAGGCGGTCATGAGCGAGTCCAGCGCACTGCACGCACCGGTCCATCCCGTGCGGTTCGTGACCTCGGCGGCGTTGTTCGACGGGCACGACGCGGCGATCAACATCATGCGGCGGATCCTGCAGGCCCAGGGGGCCGAGGTGATCCATCTCGGCCACAACCGGTCGGTCCGCGAGATCGTCGACGCGGTCGTCGAGGAGGATGTACAGGGCGTCGCGGTCAGCTCGTATCAGGGCGGGCACATCGAGTTCTTCGAGTACCTCGCCCAGGCGTTGCGCGAGGCCGGCGCGGGTGACGTGCGGATCTTCGGCGGTGGCGGCGGCGTGATCGTCGCCGAGGAGATCGAGCGGCTCGCGCGCGGCGGCGTGCGGATCTTCTCCCCCGAGGACGGTCAGCGGCTCGGCCTGCCCGGCATGATCAACGAACTGATCCGGGTCTGCGATGTCGACCCCGCCGAGACACTGCCCGACCTCGACGCGCTCTACACCGGCGATCGAAATGCCCTGGCGCGCACCATCACCTGTTTGCAGCAGGGCGCACTGCCCGAAGCCGACCGGGCCGCGATCCTGGCGGCGGCGGACAAGCGCCGGGTGCCGGTCCTCGGCATCACCGGCACCGGCGGGTCCGGAAAATCCTCGCTCACCGACGAATTGGTGCGCAGGCTGCGCACCGACCAGCAGGACAAGCTGCGCGTCGCGGTCCTCGCGATCGACCCGACCCGGCGCCGGGCGGGCGGCGCGCTGCTCGGTGACCGCATCCGGATGAACGCGCTCGACGGCGAGCACGTGTACTTCCGTTCGCTGGCCACCCGCGGCAATCACGAACTGCCCGACGACATCGACACCATGATCGCCGCCTGCCGGGCCGCGGGCCACGACCTGGTGATCCTGGAGACGCCCGGCATCGGGCAGGGCGACGCGGGCATCGTCGATCACGTCGACGTGGCGCTGTATGTGATGACGCCGGAGTTCGGCGCCGCCTCCCAGCTCGAGAAGATCGACATGCTCGACTACGCCGACGTGGTCGCGGTCAACAAGTACGAGCGCCGTGGCGCGGCGGACGCGATCCGCGACGTCGCCCGCCAATTGATCCGCAACCGTGCCGAATTCGGCGCGGCACCGGCGGACATGCCGGTCTTCGGCACCAGCGCCGCCACCTTCGACGACGACGGCGTCACCGCCCTCTACCACCATCTCATCGGCCTGCTCACCGAGCACGGACTCACCGTCGAGCCGGGCGCCTTGCCGCACGTCGACACCAAGGTCTCCACCCGGTTCGCCCAGCTGGTGCCGCCCGCGCGCGTGCGCTACCTGGCCGAGATCGCCGAGGCGGTCCGCGCCTACCACGCCGACACCGCGCGGGAATGCGCGGCGGCACAACGCATTCGACGACTCAGCCTGGTCAGCGACGAACTGCCCGACGACGCGGCGGTCGCCGAACTGCTGGCCACCGCCCGCACCGCGCTCTCCCCCGAGTCGTCCGCGCTGCTGGCCGAGTGGCCCGCCGTCGCCGAGAGCTATCGTGGTGACGAGCAGGTGGTCCGGGTGCGCGACCGCGAAATCCGCACCCCGCTGCGGCGCGAATCGCTGTCCGGTTCCAGCATCGCGCGCGTCGCCCTGCCCCGCTACACCGACGACGGCGAGCTGCTGCGCTTCCTGCGCGCCGAGAACCTGCCGGGCCGATTCCCGTTCACCGCGGGTGTTTTCCCGTTCAAGCGGGACAACGAGGACCCGGCCAGGATGTTCGCGGGCGAGGGCGATCCGGCGCGCACCAATCGCCGGTTCAAGGTCCTCAGCGCGCACGCCGAGGCGACCCGCCTGTCCACCGCGTTCGACTCGGTCACCCTCTACGGCCACGACCCGGCCGAACGTCCCGACATCTACGGCAAGGTCGGCACCTCGGGTGTCTCGGTGGCCACCATCGACGACATGCGCACCCTGTTCGACGGTTTCGACCTGTGCGCGCCGACCACGTCGGTGTCGATGACGATCAACGGCCCCGCGCCAACCATCCTCGCGTTCTTCCTCAATGCCGCGATAGATCAAGCGCTGCGACGCTTCACCGAGTCGGCGGGCCGCGAGCCGAGTCCCGCGGAGGCGGCCGAGGTGCGGGCAAGCACCCTGTCCACCGTGCGCGGCACCGTGCAGGCCGACATCCTCAAGGAGGACCAGGGCCAGAACACCTGCCTGTTCTCCACCGAATTCAGCCTGCGGATGATGGCCGACATCCAGGAATGGTTCGTGCGCAACGACGTGCGCAATTTCTATTCGGTCTCGATCTCCGGCTATCACATCGCCGAGGCGGGCGCGAACCCGATCAGCCAACTGGCCTTCACCCTGGCCAACGGATTCACCTATGTGGAAACCTATCTGGCCCGTGGCCTGGCGATCGACGACTTCGCGCCGAATCTGTCGTTCTTCTTCTCCAACGGCATGGACCCCGAATACACGGTGATCGGCCGCGTCGCCCGCCGCATCTGGGCGGTCGCGATGCGCGACTGCTATGGCGGCGGCGAACGCGCGCAGAAGCTCAAGTATCACGTGCAAACCTCGGGTCGTTCGCTGCACGCCCAGGAAATGCAGTTCAACGACATCCGCACCACATTGCAGGCGCTGATCGCCGTCTACGACAATTGCAACAGCCTGCACACCAATGCCTTCGACGAGGCGGTGACCACCCCGACCGAGGATTCGGTGCGGCGCGCGCTGGCGATCCAGCTCATCATCGCCAAGGAATGGGGCCTGGCGATGAACGAGAATCCGCTGCAGGGCAGTTTCATCATCGACGAACTCACCGACCTGGTCGAAGAGGCGGTACTGCTCGAATTCGAGCGGATCAGCGAACGCGGCGGCGTGCTCGGCGCGATGGAGACCGGCTATCAGCGCGGCCGCATCCAGGACGAGTCCCTGCGCTATGAGCAGCGCAAACACGACGGATCGCTGCCAATCGTCGGTGTGAACACCTTCCGCGGCCGCGACGACGGCGCCGCGCACGGCCCGCTCGAACTGGCCCGAGGCACCGAAGCGGAACGCCGTTCCCAACTGGAGCGGTTGCGCGCATTCCAGGACGAGAACGCCGAGGAATCCCATCGCGCGCTGGCCCGGCTGGCCAAGGTCGCCCATACCGACGGCAATATTTTCGACGTGCTGATGGACGCGGCGCGGGTATGCAGCTTACAGCAGGTCACCGACACATTCTTCGCTGTCGGTGGACAGTATCGACGGACCGTCTGAAGCGATCGCCGCGAGCGCGAATCCAGGCACACCCCGCGCCCGCGTGTGACAATTGCCGCCAGCACAAGGCAGCGGCGGCGATGGGACGCACAGCATGGACCTGACCGACCTCGACATCATCGATGCGCACATCCACCAGTGGGATCCGCGCACGACACCTCGCCAATTCAGCAAACTCGCCGCCCTGCTGCGGTATCTCCCGCTACCGGTCGATATCGCGGCGAAACTGGCTCCGCGGGGCGACCGTGAATTCGTCGGCGACCCGTCCGCCTACCTCGGTCCCTATCTGCCCGCCGATTACCGCGCCGACCTCGGGAGAACCCGGGTGGACGCGATCGCGCACATCGAAGTGGAATGGACCGGCTGGAAGCCCGACGAAACCCGCTGGGTGGCCAGCCTGCCGTTCGGCGTCGACACCCCTGCCCTCGCCGCGATCATCGCGTCGGCCGATCCCGCCGCCGCCGACTTCGGCGCCGTCCTCGACGCGCATCAGTCGGCCTCGCCGCTGCTGCGCGGGATCAGGACCATGGTCGCCCACCATCCCGATCCGGCCGTGAAATCGTTCGCGCCCAACGACAGCGCACTCACCACCCCCGCCTTCCTGAACGGATTCCCCGAGCTCGCCCAGCGCGGCCTGTCCTTCGACGCCTGGGTGTACTCGGTGCAGCTCCCCGATGTGACGGCGCTGGCCGAGCGCTTCCCCGAGGTGCCGATCGTGCTCGACCATCTGGGGACACCCGCGGGCATCTTCGGGCCGGTCGGCAAGCACACCGGGCACACCCCCGCCCAGCGGCAGGCGCTGTTCGAGCGCTGGCGCGACGACCTGACCGATCTGGCCGCGCAGCCCGCCGTGGTGGCCAAGGTGAGCGGGCTGATGATGCCGGTGCTCGGTCATCCGGTGCCACCGCGCGGCGCCCCGACGCCGGTGCCCGAGCTGGTCGAGCGGGTGCGGCCGTTGCTCGCCCACGCGCTGGCCGTGTTCGGTCCCGACCGGTTGATCTGGGGTTCGAACTTCCCGGTCGACAAGCCGATCACCAGCATCACCGGCGCGGTCGAGACCGTGGCAACCGCGCTCACCGAGGCGGGCGCCGACCAGGACACGCTGCGGAAGGTGTTCGGCGGCAATGCCACCCGTGTGTACCGGGTGGATACCGCGTCGTGAATCGCCGCGGTCGAGCGTCCCGATGTGTGTCGGTGGCCCGGTTTAGCATCGCCCCATGAAGGCAACCGGCACGTTCGAAGTCACCGCGTTCGACCCCACCGACCTGCAGCCGCAGCCACCCATCAGCACCGGGCTGCCGGTCGGCGTGACCCGCATGACGAAGGTCTACGCCGGGGAGATCACGGGTACCTCGGCGACGCTGTTCACCGCGGCGTTCGACATGTCCACCGGCGCGGGCACCTACATCGCGATGGAGTCGTTCGAGGGCGCGCTGCACGGGAGGGCCGGAGCCTTCAACTTCGTCCACTCGGCCACCACCGGCGGCACCGATCGCACCGACGAGTTCTTCCACATCGCGCCCGCCAGCGGCACCGGCGAGCTCACCGGCATCACCGGCACCGGCGCGCTCTACGTCGATGCCACCGGCGGCCACCACATCTGGTTCGAGTACGAACTCCCCTGACCTCAGCTGTCGAATTCGGGGTAGAGCGAACGTAATTCGCGCAGGCCGATGGCCGCTGTCTGCTCGTCCTCGGCCGACATGCGCAGGGCGCGGCGCAGCGGGACCGGGTCGAGATCCTCGATGACGGCGTGGAATTCGACGCGGGGTAGTTCCGGGAGCGTGAGCTCGTCGCCGTAGGGGTCGCCGGCTTCGGTGGTGCGGGTGGACTTCTCGACGCCGCCGATGAGGGTGTCGAGGTCGAGGCCGCGCAGGGTGAGGATCTCGCTCGGTTGCTCGTCGAGTCGTTCGGCGAGCAGGTAGCAGACCGCGGCGACGTGCTTGCACGGCCAGCCCATGTCCGGGCAGCTGCACGAGAAGTCGAGTTCGGCGGCGGTGGTCGGCAGCAGGTGCGGGCCGAGGGCGGGTGGCAATGCGCCGGAGGCGATCTCGGCGAGCATGCCCGGAGCCTCCCTGATCTCGGCGAGCAGCAGCTCGACCTCTTCGTCACGCAGTGGACGCATCGCCAGCACCGAGGTGAACGGGCTGGGCTGGCTGCCCTGCACCTCCGCGGTGACGGCGCCGCGTTCGATCCGGTAGTTCACCACCTGGCCGACCCTGGCGTAGGTGCGCCCGCGCGAGAGCCTGCCCGCGTCGGCGACCTTCTCCACCGCCTCCAGCAGCGACCTGCCCCACCAGGTCCGGCCGAAGCCGCCGCGGGCCTTGGCACCGCCGGTGACCGGCCTGCGCGGACCGAACTGACTGAAATCGGCCACTAGTCACCCACCGCCTCGGCGCCGAGGGTGAACAGTTCGCGCAGCTCGTCGGTGCTCAGTTCGGTGATCCAGTTCTCCCCCGCGCCGACCGCCAGCTCGGCCAATTGCTTCTTGCCGCTGATCATCTCGTCGATCCGCTCCTCGATGGTGTCGACGCAGACCAGCTTGCGAACCTGCACCGCGCGCTGCTGGCCGATCCGGAACGCGCGGTCGGTGGCCTGGTTCTCCACCGCCGGATTCCACCAGCGGTCCAGGTGGATCACGTGATTGGCGGCGGTCAGGTTGAGGCCGGTGCCGCCCGCCTTGAGCGAGAGCAGCATCAGCGGCGGGCCGTTCTCGCTTTGGAATCCGGTCACCATGTCGTCGCGGCGCTGCTTGGTGACGCCGCCGTGCAGGAACGGGATCGGGGTGCCGAAGCGCTCGGTGAGGTACGGCAGCACCAGGTCGCCGAATTCGCGGAACTGGGTGAACAGCAGGGCTTTCTCGCCGTCGGCGATCACCGCGTCGAGCACATCCTCGACCAGGGCCAGCTTGCCGGAGCGGTGACTGCCGCGCCGCAGGATCGGCGAGCCGTCGCCGAGGAAGTGCGCGGGATGGTTGCAGACCTGCTTGAGCCGGGTCAGCGCGCCGAGCACGGCGCCCTTGCGCGCCATGCCTTTCGCGTCCTTCAGTTTCGCGAGCATGTCGTCGACCACGGCTTGATAGAGGGCGGCCTGTTCGACGGTGAGGTTGGCCCGCACCGTCATCTCCAGCTTCTCCGGCAGGTCGCTGATGACCGCCGGATCGGTCTTGAGCCTGCGCAGCACGAACGGATCGGTGATCAGCCGCAGCCGGTCGACGGCCTGCTGGTCACGTTCGCGTTCGATCGGCACCGCGAACTTCGCCCGGAAGGATTGCGGGCTGCCGAGCAGTTTCGGCATCGCGAAGTCGAACAGCGCCCGTAGTTCCTCCAGGCGGTTCTCCACCGGAGTTCCGGTGAGCGCCAGCCGATGTCGTGCGTGCAGTGCGCGCGCGGCCCGCGACTGCCGGGTGGCGGCGTTCTTGATGTGCTGGGCCTCGTCCAGCACGATCCGCTCCCACTGCTGCTCGCTGAGCAGCGTCGCGTCGCGGGCCAGCAGCGAGTAGGTGGTGACAACGAGATCCGAATCCGCCACCGCCGCAGCGAATTCCGCACCGGTCAGCCGTCCCGGCCCGTGGTGGACCAGCACCCGCAGATCCGGGGTGAACCGTTGCGCTTCGCGCTGCCAGTTGCCGACCACCGACATCGGGCACACCAGCAGCGTCGGCCCGACCTCAGCAGCCCCCGCGTCCCGCCGCGAATCGGCCTGTCCACCTTGGTCAGCCGCGACTTCGAGCTCACCGGCCCGCAGCGTCCGCCCGCCGCTGTCGGCTGCGGCACCCGCGGGCCGACCGGCCGACACTGCCCGGCCTTCCCGGCGGGTCGACGCGGCCGACAGCAATCGACCGTCGTCGACGAGGGCGGCGGACTCACGTTCGTGCGCCAGCAGCGCCAGCACCTGCACCGTTTTGCCCAGGCCCATGTCATCGGCGAGGATCGCGCCGCAGTTGAGCCTGCTCATCGTGGCCAGCCAGCTCAGCCCACGCTCCTGGTAGGGGCGGAGCTCGGCCTTCAGGCCGATCGGCACCGGAACAGGCTCGGGTTCGCCCTCCCTGGCGAACAATTCGGCCGCCCAGCCATCGGCGGTGACCTCGGTGACCGGCACATTGTCGACGCGTTCGGCGGCGAGTTCACCGATCATGTCGGCCAGGGTGATCGGGGTGTCGTCGGCGTGCATCGCGACATAGCGGGCGGCCGCGGCCAGCACCCGGTGGTCGGCCTGCACCCATTCGCCGCGCAGCTGCACCAGGTCCGACTTGCTGCGGATCAGCCGTTCCATCTCGGGCTTGGTGAGCACGAGGTCACCGAGCGCCAATTCCCAGCGGTAGGACAGCAATCCACTCAGTCCGACGGTGGATTCGGCGGCGGCCGGGCTGCTCACCCGCAGCCGCATGCTCGGTTCGGCGATATTCCAGGCGCGCGGCAGCAGCAGCCGGATTCCCGCCTCCCGCAGCGCGTGCGCACCGTGGGCGACCAGGTCGGCGACGACCTCGGTGGGCAGCAGCAGGTCGAGACCGCGCGGGTCGGTGGGCAGATCACGCAGGCGCGGGTAGGCCTTGCGCGCATGGCCGAGCTTTTCGGCGGCGGTGCGAACAAGGACCGGATCATCGTCGAGCGCAACGGGTTTCGGCGCGTCATCGACGGGGCGCAGGCAGACCTGCAACCGCCACAGCGCCACCGAGTCGTCGGCGGTGCCGAATTCGCCGTCGGGTTCGCACAGGCGCAGGACGAGTTCGGGTTCGTCGGCGGCGTAGCCTGCCCGCCACTGATCCAGGGTCTCGGCCAGCCGGTAGGAGCCTGCGTCGAGCGCAGTGTCACCGACGAGGGCCTGCAGGATCGGGTGCGTCATCGTGCGGTGCGCGAGGTATTCGCGGGCGATCGGGTCGGTGAGTTCGGTGACCAGGTCGTCGAGCACGGCGGCGGGCGACCCGGCGACCCGCAGCGCCGCCGGCATCGCGGCGGCCAGCTCGGCCAGCCACGCCCGCTGTCGCTGGCCGCCGACCAGCCGCCAGCGCACCCACCACTGACCGTCGGCCCGCTCGACCTGCGGCACCACCCGGCCCGCCCGCACCCACCGTTCGACGCCGCGGGCGACGTGCCCGAGGAAGCGCAGATCACCGGAGATGTTCTCGCGGGGCAATCTGCTGCGCAGCACAACGGCCGCCGTTGGCGGCGCGAGCGCGTGCGCGCGTACCTCGGCGGTGTCGGCGTGCCCTGCGGCATCGACGACGAGCACCTGGGCGCGGTGCCGGAACCTGGCCCGTTCCAGGATGTCGCCGAGCACCGAACCGACGGCGACAGGTTCCCCGTCGTGCCACAGCAGCAGGCCGGCCCCGGGGGACCACAGACCGTGCAGCATGGGGACCATCCAAGCAGGCGGCACCGACACCCGGCGCGGCCCGCCTCCCCTGGATTTCTCGCCGATCCCGGAACATACTGGGGTATCCCCTGGTCACGGGCCGGACCACCCACCGGCGACAACTACATACCGACCCAGGCGAACCGGGCTCGCTCCGGCTCGGCCGATGAACCCCTTGTATGCGTGCGGAGGGCAGTGATGACGATTCTGCTCCAGGTTCTCGAGCAGAGCTATACCCCGACAACCCCGTGGGAACGGCGCAAATTCACGTTCATCGATACCGGAAAGATCGTCGGCATGCGCCTGGACGGCCAGTCCGGCGTGTGGCTCGACCTGTCCAGACCCGGCGAATCCCAGCGGCTGGCGCACACCGTCGATCCGCGCGATTCGATCACTTTCCTGCTCACTGTCTTCGCCAAGATCGCCGAGTGCGAGGACCGTGGCGGTTCGTGGCTGGTCGGCCACGACGGCACGCACATCTCCTCGATCGCGGCGACGCGGTTCCCACCCCATGCCAGTGAAGTGGCCGCCGACGACATCCTGGCCCGCGCCTGGTTGTAGCCCGGTCGGCATATCTGTCGGTACCACCGGCTACAACCTGCGGGTATGCGGAAATGGGCTTGGCTGCTCGGCACGGCGCTCGCGGTCTCCGGTTGCGCTGTGCTCACACCGGACGATCCGGTGCTGCCCGCGCCCGGCAGTCCGACGCGCGCCGAGGTGAGCGCGCTGCTCGACCGGGTGCGGGTGATCGCCGCCCGGCCACGCCCCGGCGGCTATGAACGTGGCTGCAAGTCGGGCCAGGCGTGTGTGTTCGGCACCGCCTGGTCCGACGACACCGACGCGCCGGGCGGCCATGACGGCTGCGACACCCGCAACAACGTGCTCGCCGCCCAGCTGCGGGAGGTGGTGCGGCGCGGCCGGTGCGTGGTCGTCGAGGGCGTGCTCACCGACCCGTACACCGGCACCGACCTCACCTTCCGCAAGTCCGACGGCGGCCGCATCCAGATCGACCACGTCTACCCGCTGGCCGCGGCCTGGGACATGGGCGCCGCCCACTGGCCACCCGACCGCAGACTGCGCTTCGCCAACGACCTGTCGGTGAACCTGCTCGCCACCGGCGCGTCCACCAACCAGTCCAAAGGCGACGACACCCCCGGCGACTGGCTACCGCCCGCCCACCCGAACCACTGCTTCTACGCGGCCAAATACCTCACCGCCGCCCTCGACTACGACCTGCCGATCACCGCCGCCGACAACGCCGCACTCCACCAGGTCGCGCGCGGGTGTCCGTGATCGACCGCCAGTTCGGCAAGCGCTCGGCGCACCCAACCCGGGCGGTACCCGTCCGCTGCGGGCAGGCGACGCCCAGCTAGCCGCCAGTGGCCACCGATCGCAGCGACACCGTTCAGCGCGGCATGCCGGATTTCGGTGCAGGCGACGCCTCGTCAACCGCGCGGCATGCCGGATTTCCCGGTAGGCGACGCCTCGTCAGGCGCCGGTGGCGACCGGTCGCTTCGGATCGTTCGACCACTGCGACCATGAACCCGGGTACAGCGTGGCCGGGATACCCGCGATAGCGAGGGCCGCGATCTGGTGGGCGGCCGTCACGCCGGAGCCGCAATACACCGCCACCGGGCCCGTGCCGAATTCGGCGAACCGCGCGCGCAGTTCCTCGGGGGTGCGGAAGTGTCCGGTGGCGTCCAGATTCTCGGTGGTCGGGGCGCTTGTCGCGCCGGGGATGTGGCCGGCTTGGGGATCGACCGGTTCGACCTCACCGCGATACCGCTCACCCGCTCTGGCGTCGAGGAGCACGCCCGACCAGTTGGCGGCCGCGTCGGCGTCGATCACCGGCAGCGAGCCGGGGCGGATCATCAGGTCGCCGGATACCGGGTCGGCTTCGGCGCCGGTGGCGAGCTCGCCGCCCGCCGCGATCCACGCGGGCAGCCCGCCGTCGAGGATCCGGACGTCATCGACGCCTGCCCAGCGCAACAGCCACCAGGCTCGCGCCGCGGCCATACCGCTGGTCGCGTCGTAGACCACGACCGGCTCGCCTGTGCCGAGGCCCCAGCTGCGCGCGCACTTCTCGAACGTGCCGGGGTCGGGCAGCGGATGCCTGCCCCGCGCGGGCGCGGGCGCGGCGGCCAGCTCGGTCTCCAGATCGACGAACACCGCGCCCGGAATGTGCCCGTCCAGATAGTGCTGCGGGCCATCCGGATCACCCAGCGCCCACCGCACATCGAGCAGATGGATCTTCTTGTCCGCCAGTTCTTCCCGGAGTTCCTCCGGGGAGATCAATACCGCACTCACGCCCGCTCCTCACCACCGTCGCACCTGCCGAAGCCCCCGATGTCGCCACCCTACGCAGTAGGACCGGCCCACCGGTACCGAACGCACCCCTCGACCACGGCGCGCTCGCTCGCCACCCGCGAGGGGCCCACACCGGCGGACTGCGGGGATACGCTGAGCATTCACGCCACCCTGCGATGGTCCCGATTTCGACCGATCAGCGCGATAGTGAACGTTCGTCGACAGCGACCCGGCCCGTGCGCGACCCCTACCTCGGCACCACCGCTTCGACGACCTAGCCCGCGGCCTCCCCGGCGTGCGACGCACCAGCGCCTCGGTCGGCCCACGCTTCGAAACAGGCGCTGACCCGAACCGGCCCTGCTCCGAGTTGGCGCGCGCGGCAAACTGGACCGATCGCGGCGGACGCAGATCAGTCCACTTTCGCGGTACTGGCAGGCGACACCGGCCCGACCTGCGGGCAATATCGGCACAATGTCGCAGGTCACCACCACCCCGCCCGATGTTGTCGCCGAGCAGCCGGCGGGCATTGCCCAGCCGCTCGGAGCGGGCGCGATTACGGCGCTGGTCGGGTTCACCAGTTCGTTCGCGGTGGTGCTGAGCGGCTTGCGGGCGGTGGGTGCGAGCCCGGCCCAGGCGGCATCCGGGCTGATGATCCTGTGTTTCACCCAGGGCATCGGCATCCTGTTGCTCAGTTTCCGGTACCGGATTCCGATCACGCTGGCCTGGTCGACACCGGGTGCGGCGCTGCTGGCGAGCACCGGGCTGGTCGCGGGCGGCTGGCCGGGCGCGGTCGCGGCATTCGCGGTCACGGGCGCGCTGATCGTGATCACGGGACTATGGCAGCGGCTCGGCTCGCTGGTCGCGGCGATCCCGGTGCCGATCGCGCAGGCGATGCTGGCCGGTGTGCTCGTCCCGCTGTGCCTGGCGCCGGTGCGGGCGCTGACCACCTCGCCCGCCGTGGTGGTGCCGGTCATCGTGGTCTGGCTGGTGCTGCAACGGTACGCGCCGAAGTGGGCGGTACTGGTCGCCTTCGCCACGGCGGCGATCGGCACCGGGATCGACATCGCGGTCCGCGACCGGCACCTGGATCTGCCCGCCATGGTCCCGACGGTGGAATGGACTGCGCCGCACTGGCATTGGCAGGCGATCGTCGGCATCGCGGTGCCGCTCTACATCGTCACCATGGCCTCACAGAACATCCCCGGCGTCGCGGTGATGCGCTCGTTCGACTTCCAGGTGCCGTGGCGCGCGTCCATGCTCGTCACCGGAATCGGCACCATCGCGGGCGCCACCGCGGGCGGCCACGCGATCAATCTCGCCGCGATCAGCGCGGCCCTCTCCGCCGCCCCCAGCGCGAGCCCCGACCCCAAACGCCGCTGGATCGCCGCCGCCACCGCGGGCGCCGCCTATCTGATCCTCGGCCTCGCCTCGGCCGCCCTGGTCACCCTCATCGCGGCGGCCCCCGCCGGCACCCTCGAAACCGTCGCGGGCCTGGCCCTCCTGGCCACCCTCGCCGCAGCCCTCACCGGCGCCCTCAGCGACCCCGACCACCGCATGGCAGGCCTGGTCACCTTCCTCGTCGCCGCCTCCGGCACCACCCTGTTCGGCATCGGCGGCGCCTTCTGGGCCCTGATCGCAGGCCTGATCATCCGCCGCTTCCTGCCCAACGGCGCCTGAGTGCCCGAACCGTCAGGTGGCCTGGCTCAGAACGCGGGAACGTCGCTCGTGCTGGCGTTTCCGCCGATCGAGGGCTGCAGGGTGATCTCCCAGTCGGAGCCTGCGTCGAAGGAGTCGTCGAACTTCTGGAACTGGCGGTCGCGGGTGAAGCTGAGCGTGGCCTGGTCCCAGTCGGCACCGGTCTTCAAATAGACGTAATAGGTTCCGGCGATGCCGCTGAGGGTGGCCTTCGAGTTACCCCGCACGTAGATGGTCGCCTGTGGCGATGCGGGATTGCCGTTCGCCACCACCACGGCGACGTCGTCGCTGTTGCCGTTGTCGATTTGCAAGGTCCCGGCGCCGTTCAAGCCGGCCTGCTGGACGATCTCACCGTTGTCCGCACGCCGATCCAGCAGCGGCAGAGCAGGCATCGACGGCACCACCGGCGCGGCCAAGGCCGAACTCTTCGACGTGCCCGCCGAACCGCTCGACAGATCCGAACTCGCGCAACCGGCAACCGTCACCGCCAGCGCGGCCACGGACACGACGAAAACACTGCGCTTCGACATAAATTCCCACCCCGTCTTCAGGCCCGGACCTACCGAACCGACTCTCGGACAACAGTATCGCGGTCCCCCGACAAGAACGCCAACCGGTCTGCCGACGACCGCTCGATGGTCGACACCCCTGTCGCGACTCAGCTCGGGCCCGCGAGCCGGTCCAGCAGCGGGCCGGTGCGCGGGCCGACGAGCTCGCGCATGACCAGGGCCATGTTGGTGCGTTCGACGCCGGGGATCTTGAGGATCTGGCCCGCGATGCGGTAGAGGTCGTCGGCGTCGCGGGCGACGATGCGGACCGTCAGGTCGGTGGAGCCGGTCATGCCGCAAACCTCGGTGACCTCGGGGACGCCTGCCAACTCGTCGACGACGGCATCGAGTTGATGCTGATCCACGACCACCGCGACGAAGGCTGCCAGCGGATAGCCGAGTGCGCGCGGTTCCACCCTGCGCTCGAAGCTGCCGAGCACTCCACCGCTGTCCCAGCGGGCCAGCCGCGCCTGCACGGTATTGCGTGACAAGCCGAGCCGGGCGGCCAGTTCAACGCCGGTGGCCCGCGGGTTGGCGATCAACTCGCGCAGGAGCCGCGCATCGGTGGCGTCCAGAGTCACGGCGTCGGGTTCGCGACTTGTCATACAACGCAGTATGACAGTGTTCGAGCGGTCCAGACCATGCACTCTGCTCATTCCCATGTCGATCGCTTGCGCAGTCGGCGTTATCGTGGATGCTGAGTGATACACATCGCACTCAGCGATTGTCGTACCTGCATCGGGCCCACAAGGCGCGGTGGTGAGGAGGCGATCTCGATGTCGGAGAAACAGACCTATCCGGTCCAGTTGGTCCAGCCGGACGGCAAGCGCGTGTTCGATCGCGAGCACGCGGCGCTGGTGGCCGACATCGATGCCGAACGGTTGCGGCAGCTCTATCAGGACCTGGTCGTGACCCGCAGGATCGATGTCGAGGCGACCGCGCTGCAACGCCAGGGCCAGCTCGGCTTGTGGCCGCCGCTGCTCGGCCAGGAAGCCGCCCAGGTCGGCTCGGCGCATGCCCTGCACCCCGACGACTACGTCTTCTGCTCCTACCGCGAGACCGCGGTGGCCTACTGCCGCGGCGTACCGCCCGAGCAGCTGACCACCCTGTGGCGCGGCGTCGCCCACCACTGCTGGGACCCGGCGGCGGTGAACATGACCAACGCCAACATCGTGGTCGGCTCCCAGGGCTTGCACGCCACCGGCTACGCCTACGCCGCTCACCTCGACGGCGCCGATATCGCCACCATCACCTACTTCGGCGACGGCGCGACCAGCGAGGGCGACATCGCCGAGGCGCTCGGTTTCGCGGCCGCGTGGAGCGCGCCGGTGGTGTTCTTCTGCCAGAACAACCAGTGGGCGATCAGCGAACCGGTCACGGTGCAGAGTCATGTGCCACTGGTGCGCAGGGCCGACGGCTACGGCATCCCGGGCGTGCAGGTCGACGGCAACGATGTACTCGCCGTCCTGGCCGTCACCCGCCAGGCGGTGGAACGGGCACGCACCGGCGGCGGCCCGACGTTCATCGAGGCGATGACCTACCGGATGGGCCCGCACACCACCGCCGACGACCCAAGCAGGTACCGCACCGCCGCCGACACCGAGTACTGGGAACACCGCGACCCGATCGAGCGCATCCGCCTGCTGCTCGACCACGAAGGCCACCTCGACCCCGAGTTCGCCCGCCACGTCGCCGACACCGCCGACGACATCGCCCGCCGCGTGCGCACCGCGACGATGGAGATGCCCGACCCCGACCCGGTGCGCATGTTCGACAACGTCTACGCGACCGAGCACCCACTGATCACCGAAGAGGCGCACCAGTTCTCGGCCTACCTCGCCGAAGGAGCGCAGTCATGATCACCACCTTCGCCGCCGCCCTCAACACCGGCCTGCGCAGGGCGATGGAAGACGACGCCAAAGTCGTGCTGCTCGGTGAGGACATCGGCAGGCTCGGCGGCGTGTTCCGGGTGACCGACACGCTGCAGAAGGACTTCGGCGACAACCGCGTCATCGACACCCCGCTCGCCGAATCCGGCATCGTCGGAACGGCTTTCGGCATGGCCTTGCGCGGCTACCGGCCGGTGGTGGAGATCCAGTTCGACGGCTTCGTCTATCCCGCCTTCGATCAGATCGTCTCCCAGGTCGCCAAGATCCACTACCGGTCCGGTGGCAAGGTGAAGGCGCCGTTGACGATTCGCATCCCGTTCGGCGGCGGCATCGGCGCGGTCGAGCACCATTCGGAATCGCCCGAGGTGTATTTCGCGCACACCGCCGGACTGCGTGTCGTCTCCCCGAGCACCCCGGCCGACGCGTATTCGATGATCCGCCAGGCGATCTCCCTCGACGATCCGGTGGTCTTCTTCGAACCGAAACGTCGCTATTGGGACAAAGCCGACGTAGATTTCGAAGGCGAACCGGATCTGCCGCTGCACCACGCCAGGGTGTGCACCCGCGGCGCCGACGCCACCGTGGTCGCCTACGGCGGTACCGTCGCCACCGCGCTGACGGCGGCGAAGATCGCGGCCGAGGAAGGGCATTCGCTGGAGGTGATCGATCTGCGCAGTCTCTCGCCGATCGATGTCGACACGATCGCGGAATCGGTCGACAAGACCGGCAGGCTGATCATCGTGCACGAGGCGCCGGTCTTCGCCGGGCTCGGCGCCGAGATCGCGGCCCGCGTCACCGAACGCTGCTTCTATCACCTCGAGGCGCCGGTGCTGCGCGTCGGTGGCTACGACATCCCCTACCCCCCGGCTAAGCTCGAAAAGCACCACATTCCCGACCCCGACCGCATTCTGGCGGCGGTCGACCGCTGTCTAGCCGCGTGACGAAAGGTGCCACCGTGCCGGAACAAGCCGCCGACGACGACGGTCATGTTCTCGAATTCCGCCTCCCCGACCTGGGCGAGGGCCTCGCCGACGGCGACCTGGTGTCGTGGGCCGTCGCGGTCGGCGACACGGTGGAACTGAACCAGACCATCGCGGAGGTGGAGACCGCGAAGGCGGTCGTCGCGCTGCCGTCGCCGTTCTCCGGTGTGGTCGTGGAATTGCTGGCCCAGCCGGGCGACACCGTGCCGGTCGGCGCGCCGCTGATCCGGGTGCGCAACGATCTCGAGGTCACCGCGCCGCCGACCGCGGAGTCCGCCGGCCGCAACGACGTGCTGGTCGGTTACGGCCCGGAAGCCGAATCCACTTCGCGCAGGCGCACATCCGTCCCGTCGGCGGCGATGGCGGCGAACACGCCGAGTACCCACCGGGCGGCGGCGACGCCTGCGGCGCGCAAGCTGGCCAAGGAACTCGGCATCGATCTGTGGTTCGTCGCGGGCTCGGGCCCCGAGGGCGCGGTCACCGTCGAGGACGTGCGCTCTGCCGTCCCGGTGACGGCGCCGCGCACACCGGCCCGGCTCGGTGACGTGGCGCCCGCACGGGCGAACGGGCATTCCGGCGATGCCGACGGCGGCCTGATCGAGCCGACGGCCCGCGAGGAGCGCACTCCGATCACCGGAATCCGCAAGCGCACCGCCGCCGCGATGCTGGCCAGCGCCCGCACGATCCCGCAGGCCAGCACGTTCGTCACGGTCGACTGCACGGCCTCGATGGAACTGCTCGACCACCTGCGCACGACGAAATCCTTCGAGGGACTCCCCCTCACCCCGCTGGCCCTGGTCGCCAAGGCCGCGCTGGCGGCGCTCGCGGAGTATCCGGGGATCAATACCGCCTGGGACGAACAGAACCAGGAGATCGTCACCAGGCACTACGTGAACCTGGGGATCGCGGTCGCCTCGGATCGCGGGCTGCTTGTCCCCAACCTCAAGGACGCGCAGTCGCTGAACCTGCGCGAGCTGTGCCGGGAAATCGCCTATGCGGCCGAGTTGGCCCGCTCGGGCAATGCCACCACCGCCGATCTGCGCGGCGGCACGTTCACCATCACCAATGTCGGGGTGTTCGGCGTCGACACCGGGGTGCCGCTGGTGAACCCCGGCGAGGCCGCGATCCTGTGCCTCGGCTCGATCCGCAAGCGGCCGTGGGTGTTTCGCGACGAGCTGGCCGTGCGCTGGGTGACCACGCTCGGGCTCAGCTTCGATCACCGGATGATCGACGGCGAGCTCGGCGCGCGCTTCCTCGCGACCACCGCGGGCTTCCTGGAGGATCCGTTGACGCTGCTCAGCCGCGTCTGAGCGATTCTGTCCGCGGGAACCCCGTGCGGACATCGCGGTCTTCCGGTGCCGGACAGCGAAACCCGCCGCTAGGGTGCGGGCATGGAGATAGCAGGCAAAGTCGCGATCGTCACCGGCGCGGGCGCAGGGATCGGCGCCGCGCTCGCCCATCGGCTCGTGGCAGGTGGCGCGCGGGTCGTGGTCGCCGATCTCGACGCGGACTCCGCGGCGAAAGTGGCCGGTGAGCTGGGCGAGAACGCGGTCGCGGTCGGCGGTGACGTGGCCGACGAGCAGGTCGTCGCCGCGCTGATCGAGGCCGCCGAGCGCGCGTTCGGGCCGGTCGATCTGTATTTCGCGAACGCGGGCATCGGTGGTGGTCCCGGTCTGGACAGCACCGAGGAGCAGTGGGCGGCCGCCATCGATGTGAACGTGATGGCGCACGTGCGCGCCGCGCGACTGCTCGTCCCCGGGTGGGTCGAGCGCGGCAGCGGTTATTTCGTGTCCACCGCGTCGGCGGCCGGTCTGCTGACCCAGATCGGTTCGGCACCCTATTCGGTGACCAAACACGCCGCCGTCGGGTTCGCCGAATGGCTCTCGGTCACCTACGGCGACCAGGGTGTCGGGGTGAGCTGCCTGTGCCCGATGGGCGTCGATACCCGGCTGCTCAGCGGCGACCTGATCCCGGAGAACCCGGAGGCGGCGGCGCTGGCGATCAAGGCGGTGAAGACGGCGGGCGCCGTGCTGTCACCGGAGGAGGTCGCCGAGACCGTTGTCGAGGCCGTTGCCGCCGGGCATTTCCTGATCCTGCCGCACCCGGAGGTGCTGCAGATGTACCGGAACAAGGGCGCCGACTACGACCGCTGGCTGTCGGGGATGCGCCGGTTCCAGGCGATGCTGCAGACCGCTAGCCGCTGACGAGTTCGGCGGCGGCCGTCCGGACCACCTCGGGGATCGCCACCGGCTTGCGGGTCTCGGCATCGACGTAGACGTGCACGAAATCGCCGGTCGCGGCGAGTTCGAGACCCGCCTCGGTCTCCTTGAAGATCGCCAGGTCGTAGGTGATGCTCGAGTTCCCGAGGCGGGCGATGCGCAGCCCGACCTGGAGCTGGTCGGGGAAGCTGACCGAACCCTGGAAGCGGCACGAGGTCTGGGCGACGACGCCGAGCGCGGGCAGCGCGGTGATGTCCATGCCGGTGGCCCGCATCAGCCAGGCGTTCACCGCGGTGTCGAAGTAGGAGTAGTAGGTCACGTTGTTCACGTGGCCGTACTGGTCGTTGTCGGCCCACCGGGTCGGCATCGGCCACATGACGGGATAGCTCACCCGGCTGACGATAGCGCAGCGACACTCCCCTGCCGGTGGTCGCGTGGACTCACCCCGAAGTGCCGTTTGAACGCGGTGCTGAGGGCGAAGGCGCTGCCGTAACCGACCTGGCGGGCGATGGCCTCGACCGTGGCATCGGATTCGGCGAGCAGGTCGGCGGCCATGGACAGCCGCCATTCGGTCAGGAACGTCATCGGGGGTTCGCCGACCAGCTCGGTGAACCGGCGGGCCAGCGCGGCCCTGGACATGCCGACCGCCTCGGCCAGCGCGACCACCGTCCAGGGATGGGCCGGATTGTGCTGGAGCAGGCGCAGGGCCTTACCGACCAGCGGATCGCTGTAGGCGTGGTACCAGGCGGGGGCGTCGTCGCGGGCGAACCAGGCGCGCAGGGCGGCGATGAGCAGCAGGTCGAGCAGGCGGTCGAGCACCACGGTCTGCGCGGGCAGGTCCTTGGTCACCTCGTCGACGAGCAGGTCGAGCAGACGGGTGTCGAGGTCACCGCGCGGCAGGACCGCGACCTGCGGCAACGCACGCAACAGCCGCCGGCTCACCGCCCCCGCCGATTCGTAGGTGCCGGTGACCATCAGTGTCTCGCCGTCGGGATCGGTCCCCCACTGCCGGACGCCGAGACTCAGTGTCTCGCACAGGATCTCGCCGTCGGGCGTGGTGGTCACCTCACCGGGATGGATGACGATCTGCGGTTCGGTCGCCGGATCGTCGGCCACCGTATACGGCTGCGGGCCACGGAATACCGCGACATCGCCCGCACCGAGCTGCCGCGGCGGCGCGGAATCGGTACTGACCCAGGCCTTTCCACGGATCATCGCGAGCACCGTCAGCGGCGCCTCGTCCTGGATCCGCAGCGACCACGGCGGGTTCAGCAGCGAGCACATCAGGAACGCACCACGGGCACGCGGACCTTCGAGCAATCCGGCTAACGCATCCACACATCCACCGTAGACGACCGCGCATGTTCGCGAGCGGCACGACGATGTCGCGCGAGGCCGCGAACCGATGTACTTATCTCATGACAAACACCGCTTCTCACCAGCAGCTTTTCCTCGTCACCGGCGGCACCGGCAAGACCGGCAGCCGCGTCGCGGCCCTCCTCGAGGCGGCGGGCCACCCGGTCCGGCTCGGCTCGCGCACCGCCCCCATCCCGTTCGACTGGACCGATCGGGAGACCTGGGGCCCCGCGCTGGCAGGCGTCGACTCGATCTACCTCTCCTACCAGCCCGATCTCGCCGTCCCCGGCGCACCGGACGTCATCCGCGCGTTCACCGCGGCCGCACGGGCGGCCGGCGTGCGATCGGTGGTACTGGTGTCGGGTCGCGGCGAGCCCGAGGCGCGCGAATGCGAACTGATCGTGGAGGATTCGGGTCTGGCTTGGACCGTCGTGCGGTGCAGCTTCTTCGCCCAGAACTTCAGCGAGGGCGCCTTCCTCGGCGACGTGCTGGCCGGCGCCGTCGCCCTGCCCAACGGTGATGTGCCCGAACCGTTCGCGCACGCCGACGACATCGCCGAGGTGGCCGCGGCCGCGCTCACCGATCCGCGCCACGCGGGCGAGATCTACGAGATCACCGGTGCGCGGGCGCTGACCTTCGCCGAGGCGGTGGGCGAGATCGCAACGGCCACCGGCCGCGAGATCGCCTTCATCCCGGTCTCGCGCCCGGAATTCGTTGCGGCACTGACCGAATACCAGCTGCCCGGCGATGTGATCAGCCTGCTCGACTACCTGTTCGGCACCATCCTCGACGGCCGCAACGTCGCGACCGCCGATGGTGTGCAGCGCGCGCTCGGCCGCGCACCGCGGGACTTCAGCGAGTACGTGAAGGAGGTCGCGGCGACCGGCGTGTGGACACCCCAGGCGTGATCGGATCACCACGCTCCGATGGCGGCATCGCGCGCGAGCCGACCGTCACCGGAGCGCGGTGATCCCGGTTCGTCGTGCAGTGGGGTCGGTGCCGGTACCGTCGAATTGGTGACCCCAGCGACGATCGACCGCGAACTTCGATTGGCCAGGGCCGCGGTCTTCGCCGCGTTCACGCTCAACGGGTTCCTGCTGGCCATGTGGGTGGTGCACATTCCGGCGATCACCGATCGGGCCGGGGTGTCGTCCTCGCTGCTCGGGATGTTCGTGCTGCTGCTGGCCGGGGCCGCGCTCATCGGAATGCGGCTCGCGGGTCCGGCTGCCGACCGGTTCGGCAGCCGGACGCTCGTCGCCCTGGCCGCCACCACGATCTCGGTGACGGTGGTCGGCCCCGCACTGGCGACGAATCCGGTCACCCTGGCGATCGCACTGGCCTGTTTCGGTCTCGGCAACGGCGCGCTCGACGTCTCGATGAACACCCAGGCGGTGCACGTCGAACGCGCCTACCACCGCCCGATCATGTCGGCCTTCCACGCGATGTTCTCCTGCGGCGGCTTCGTCGGCGCACTGGTCGGCGCCGCTACCCAGCGCGCGGGCTGGTCGCCACAGCTGACCCTGACCTGCGCCGGCATCGCCGGACTCGTCGTCACCGCCGTGCTCGTCCCCCACCTGATCCGGCGCCACCACCCCGAAACAGGTTCGCGGCCCGAGCATTACGACGCGGGCCTGACAGAGCTCGAGACGGAAGGCGCGCCTCAGGGCCGTCCCACGACCGACGCCGACTCCGTACCGACGACCGGCCAGGATCCACTGACGGGTCCGCGAGCCTCCCGCGACAACGCCGCCGAGCCGTCCCCACTGGTGACCGAGGAACTGTCGAAGACGCAGCGCGGCGACCACGAGCGCACCCGCAAAGTCCTCTCGCTCGGCTTGATCGCCTTCGTCCTGCTGCTCGCCGAGGGTGTGGCAGCCGACTGGAGTGCCCTGCAGGTCCGGGAGCATCTCGGCGCGTCCGAATCCGACGCCGCGCTCGCGTTCGGCGCCTTCTCCGCCACCATGACGCTCGGCCGGTTCCTCGCCGACCGGGTCAGCGGGGCGATCGGGCCGGTCGCCATCTTGCGGTTCGGCAGTCTGCTCGCCGCCGCCGGGCTCGGCGTTGTCATCGCGTCACCGTGGCTGCCGCTCACCCTCGCAGGCTGGGCGATGTGCGGCCTCGGTCTCGCCGGTGGTGTACCCCAGATCTTCACCGCCGCAGGCAATCTAGGCGGCACGACCGCGGCAACCGACATGTCCCGGGTGTTCACCATCGGCTATCTGGGACTACTGGCCGGCCCCGCGGCGATCGGGTGGCTGACCGCCGTCATCCCGCTCACCGCGGCGCTGGCCGTTCCGCTGGTGCTCACCCTGGCCTGCGCGGCCGCGGCGAAGGTCGTCAGTCGGTGAAGGTGATCCGGACCGAGACCGGGGTGCTCTGCAACGCGCGGAAGGTCGCCGCCGTCAGCCCGGCGAGCACCGGATTGGGCGCGAAGCTGCGAGCCCGCGCGACGACATCGTCGGCCGGGCGCAGCTCCGCGATTCCGGCCCGCCACCGATTGCCTTGGCGCACCCGGACTTTCGGCTCGGCGCCGATATTGGCCGCCCAGCCCGACCTGGTCCCGTGCTGGCTGATCACCCACGCGCCGGTGTCGTCGAAGGCCACCGACACCGGGACCGTCCTGGCCAGCCCGGATTTGCGGCCGGTCGTCTCCAGCTCGGTCGCGAACGAGGTGCGGATGCCGAGCCGGCTCAGCGCGCGCACCGCCGGATTGGCGAGATAGCGCCCGACCGCACGTTCGACCTCGAACTTGCGCAGCGTTGGATCCTTCACGGTGGAACTCCTTCTGCTCCGGAACGCGTCGACACCGTGGTGCTTCAGCATGGCCGCCGCCGTGAGCCACGGCGTGCGCGCGGGATCGGGGTCGGCGCCCGCACCGATGCGGTGCAGCTGGTCGGTGTGCCATTGCAGGTCGAGCGCGCCCTCGAGGCTCTTGACATTGGGCAGCGTCGACACCCGCGCGGGCAGGCCGAGCGAGATGCTCGGTGAATGCAGCCGCTCGGTTCGGCGGTGCAGGATGTCACCGGCCGCGCCGGGGGCGACGGCACTGGGACGGCCGAGGCCGACCACATCGCACTCCCCCGACTCGACCGCGTCGACCATGGCCACGCGAGACCGGAACCCGCCCGTGACCGCCAGCGGCACCGACCCGGCGGCCGCCCGCACCGACTGGGCGTACTCGAGGAAATACGCCTCCCGCGCGACGGTGCTCGCCGAACGGGCGACCGGCCTGCCCATCATCGCGGGCGATTCGTAACTGCCACCGCTGATCTCGATCAGATCGAGCCGCTCGGCGGCGAGCCGCCGCACCACCGCACGCGACTCGTCCTCGGTGAAGCCGCCACGCTGGAAGTCCGCGGAGTTGAGCTTGATCGCGACGGCGAACGACGCCGACACCTCGGCCCTGATCGCGCGGACCACCTCGAGCACGAAACGGGCCCGCCGGTCCGGATCTCCGCCCCAGCGGTCGTCACGCTGGTTGGCCAGCGGCGAGAGGAACTGGGAAACGAGATAGCCGTGCGCGCCGTGGATCTGCACGCCGTCGAAGCCCGCACGCTCCGCGATCCGCGCGGTGGTGGCGAAGCGTTCCACGATGTCGACGATCTCGGCGTCGGTGAGCGCGCGCGGCGCCGGGATGCCGGGCAGGCCGAGACCGATCGCCGACGGCGCCACCGGCTGGGACCGGGTCGCGAGCGGATTCGCCTGTCGGCCAGGGTGATTGATCTGCATCCAGAGCCGGGCGCCGCCGGACTTGGCGGTCAGTGCCCAGCGGGACAGGTCGTCGAGGTGGCGTTCGTCGGCGATGACGACATTGCCCGGCTCGCCGAGATGATCGTGATCGACCATCACATTGCCGGTGACCACCAGGCCGAAACCGCCGGTGCCCCACCGGCTGTAGAGCCGCTCCAGGCGTTCGTCCGGCGCGCCGGCCGCGGTGCCGAGACCCTCGCTCAGCGCGGCCTTCATCAGCCGGTTGGGCAGCACTTGGCCACAGGGCAGGGCGAGCTGATCGCTCAGGGCTGTCATCGGTCGGCTCCTCCGCGGATCGCGTCGAGTACACCGATCGGTGTACTTACCCGACGGTAGTACACCGATCGGTATACTTCAATGGGACCGACCGAAAGGACGCCGATGGCAGCACGCGACGGACTCGTGCAGAGCGCGATCGACCTGGTGCGCCGCAACGGCGTGACCGGGACCGGTGTCGCGCAGCTGCTCGACCACAGCGGGCTCTCCCGCCGGACGATCTACCTGAACTTCCCCGGCGGCAAATCCGAGCTGATCACCGAGGCCACCCGGGTCGCGGGGCGGGCGATGACGACGCTGATCGAGACCTTCAGCCAGAGCGCCAAGCCGGAGGAGACCATCGCCGCCTTCGCCGAGGCGTGGAAACAGGTCGTCGAGTCCAGCGATTTCCTCGACGGCTGCCCGGTCGTGGCCGCCGCGCTCGGGCGCTCGGAGTCACCCGCGGCCGCCGACGCCGCCGGCGAGGCGTTCGGCAACTGGGAGCAGGCGCTCGAGGCGCGGCTGTGCGCGGAGAACATCGCGCCCGACACCGCCCGTTCCCTGGCGACGACGGTCATCGCCACGATCGAGGGCGCGGTGGTGATGTCGCTCGCCAAGCACAGCACCGAGCCGCTGGACCGCGTCGGCCGTCACCTCACCGAGCTGGTCAAGGCGCATATCCCGGCGTGATCACAGGTACATGCCGACCTCGGTCGCGTCCTGGGTCACCGATTGGATCTGGATCTCGCCGTCGCGGCGGGCGACCAGTTCGGCCAGCGTCGCGCCCTCCCTGCCGATCGACTCGCCCGGTGGGCAGTCCTGCGCGGCCAGCCAACCCCGCGCCTCGGGCGGCGACAACCGGCCGACCTCGATCTGGGCCAGGCAGCGGCCGGGCCGCACCACGGCGGGGTGCAGCCGGGACAGATCCTCGTTGGTGGTGACCGCGATCAGCACATTGCGGCCCTGGCCGAGCATGCCGTCGGTGAGGTTGAGCAGTCGCGAGAGTTTCTGGCCCGCAGCCTCTTTCGCCTCACCGCGGATGAGTTCGTCGCAGTCCTCCAGCACCAGCAGGCGCCAGCGGCTGCCGTCGTCGCCGTCGGCGCCGGCGGCCACCTCCATGAGATAGCCGGGATTGCTGAACAGTTCCTCCGGATCGACGACGCAGTCGACCTGACACCACGAAGACCACGCCCGCGCCAGCGCACGCAGCGCGGTGGTCTTGCCGGTGCCGGGCTCGCCGTGCAGCAGCACCAGCCTGCCCCTGATCTCGGCGACCTCGAGCGCCATCAGCCGGTCCATGCTCGCCGACACCGCCGCGGCGTAGTTGCCGCGGATCTCCGACCAGGCGGGCGCGCTGATCTGGCGGCGCCTGCGCAGCGGCCGCCGGACATCCATGTGCCAGAACCCCATTTCCACGGTGGAGCCGGCGCCCGGCGGCTGCACGGCTTCGGCCGTGGCCATGGCCAGCACGTCGACGGCGAGTTCGTCGCTGACGGCGGTCACCTCGACGGTGGCCGAACCGCCCGCCCAGCGCACCGCCCGCAGCGACCAGCCCTCGCCTTCGGCGAGCAGCGCGCTGCTGTCGTCGTCGGCCACCGAGCGCACGATCCGCGAGTCGGCGGGCCGCAGCGGCGCGTCGGGTCGGACCCGGTCCAGGTGGGCCTGGCGGGCGAAGGACTGGTCGCCGCGCAGGAACGGCGCGAGCGCCAGCGCGTCGATGGCGTCGCGGGTCGAATAGGTGGAGTCGATGGCCGCCGACCACGGAAAACGCTCACCCGGATCCTCCGGCTGACGCGGCGGATCGACGAGCCTGAGCTGTTCATTACGTGTGGACACCGCGCCCATCCTCGTGGGACCTGCCCGGTAATGTCCAATGACTTCTGTGTCCGCGCACCGGGCGCGACGCCGAAAAATGCCTGGCACGTGCCACCGATCCGTCGGTAACGTCGGCACGGTGACGTCCACACAGAGCGAACAGGCCACCGGCGAACCTACCGCGACGGCCGGGCTCAAGGAGTGGATCGGGCTGGCGGTGCTCGCGCTGCCGACCCTGCTGATCTCGATGGACCTCAGCGTCCTCTACCTGGCGATCCCGCACATCAGCGAGGCACTGCAGCCGAGCAGCTCACAGCTGCTGTGGATTCTGGACATCTACGGCTTCCTGGTCGCCGGATTCCTCATCACCATGGGCACCCTCGGTGACCGGATCGGCAGGCGCAAGCTGCTGATGATCGGCGCGCTCGCCTTCGGTCTCGCCTCGATCGTCGCCGCGTACTCCACCAGCGCGAGCATGCTGATCGGCACGCGCGCACTGCTCGGCATCGCGGGCGCGACGCTGATGCCGTCCACGCTGGCGCTCATCCGCAACATGTTCCACGACGATCGCCAGCGCACCACCGCGATCAGCGTGTGGATGACCAGCTTCATGATCGGCATGGTGATCGGGCCGCTGGTCGGCGGCGCGATGCTGGAGAACTTCTGGTGGGGTTCGGTGTTCCTGGTCGCGGTGCCCGCCATGGTGCTGCTGCTGGCGAGCGGTCCGATCCTGCTGCCCGAATACAAGGACCCGAACCCGGGCAAGCTCGATATTCTCAGCGCGCTGCTGTCGCTGCTGTCGGTGATGGCCGTCATCTACGGCATCAAGGAGCTCGCCAAGGACGGCTGGGCGATCGATGCCGTCGCCGTGCTGGTCGCCGGTTTCGTGCTCGGCACGGTGTTCGTGCTGCGCCAGCAACGGCTCACCGATCCGTTGATCGACCTGCGGCTGTTCGGCAATGTGCGATTCAGCGGATCGCTGGTCGCGCTGATGGTCGCCATGCTGGCGATGGGCGGGCTGTTCCTGCTGCTGGCCCAGTATCTGCAGCTGGTGCTCGGCCTGTCGGCGTTCGAAGCCGGACTGTGGACCGTGCCGCAGGCCGCGGCGATGGTCGTGGCCGCCGGCGTGGTGAGCGCCCTCGCGCCCCGGGTACGCCCCGCGTATCTGATGGCTGTCGGCCTGGTGATCGCCATGGCGGGCTACGCGATCTTCACCCAGCTCTCCGGCGCCGACGACCTCGCCCTGATCGTCACCGGCATGGTGGTCTTCTCCCTCGGCCTCAGCCCGATGTTCGTCCTCGGCCTCGACCTGATCGTCGGCGCGGTCGACCCGGCCAGAGCCGGTGCGGCCTCGGCGATCTCCGAAACCGGCCAGGAACTCTCGGCCGCCCTTGGTGTTGCAGTCATCGGCAGCATCGGCACCGCCGTCTACCGCGACCGCATGGCCGAAGCCCTGCCCGACGGCCTCCCCCCGGAAGTCACCCACGCCGCCGAAGACACCCTGGCCGGCGCGCTACACATCGCCGCCGCACTGCCCGAAGCGCTGGGTGCCGAACTCAGCACACTCGCCCGCCAGTCCTACACCCATGCGCTCCAGGTGAATTCCTTCGTCGCCATCGGCCTCACCGCCGTCGCAGCCGCCCTGGTGATGGTCCTCCTGCGCCACATCCCCGCCCCGAACGAAACGCCCAACGCCGCGGACACCGACCCGAGCTGACGGCTGTCAGGACACGTCGGCATCCCGCTCGATACGCATCGGGCGGGATTCGTCACCGGTGGCATGCTCAGCCGCGCGCGGCGCGGATGCGGGCGACGGCCTCGTCGGGGACGATTTCGCGGGGCAGGAAGATGCCGTAGTCGTATATGGACTCGAAGTGGAAACCTGTGGGCTGCAGGAAGACCACATCGCCGCGGACGATGACCTTCTTGATACCGCTATAGCGGAGGAAGAACCGGCCACTGGTCTGCTCGAGTTTCACCGTGTCGGCGGTGTAGTGGGCCACCATCCGGCAACCGGGCCCAGCGACCACCCGGAGACCCCGATTCACCCGGGCCGGCATGGCGTAGAAGAACAGTCCGAACACGGGTAGAGCGATAGCCAGCCCGATAAGGAACGCGCCGCCCTCGACTCCACCCACGACGGACAGGAGCTCCGCCGTGCAAATCGCCAGACCCCAGACACCGAACGCCATCGATGCCCAATCGCTCGGCCTGCGCCAGATCACGAGCGCCCTGACACGACTCAGACGGCGGGCGGTGTGCTCGTCACACACATACGAGACGTCGATCGTCTCGACCACCGGTTGCTGCCCGGGAACGCCCTGCTGCTGCGGGAAACTCGACTGCTGCGAGTAGGGCTGTTGCTGCGGATCCATTGAATACCCCCAAGGCGTGTCTGCGCCGAGACGATAGAACCCGCGAAGTCTGTCGAGTTATCAACGAGTGGGCAAAGATACGGCGAAATCCCGCCCGATGCGGATCGGGCGGGATTCGTCATCTCGTCGAGTTGTCCCCTCCACGAGAGTTCTTGGTGTGCGGCCTACTTGGCGGGCGCGGGGGTGTTCGGCATCGGGGAGTTGATGGTGGTGAAGTACTGGGCGGCGGCCATGATCGCGATCGGCGCGGTGATGAAGATCTGGCCGGCGAGGGTGCCGACCGGGCCCGCGACGAGCGCACCCGCGATGCAGCCGACCGCGGCGGCGGGCAGGAACGGACCGAACAGGCCGACGATCGTCGCCATGATGACGGTGGCCGACAGGATGCCGCCGAGGACGCAACCGACGGCCGCGCCGCCGAGACCGCCGACGAGGGTGGCGATGCTGGCGCCCAGCGAGATGGTGCCGGTCATCCGGCCCCATGCCGCGACCTCACGGTCGTACTCGCTCTTCCAGGGCGCCTGGCTCTCGAAGGGCAGCGCGACCGGCTTGTAGGTGGCGTGCGCGAGGTCGAACTTCGGGGTCAGGGTGGCGGTGCGGCCGGAGATCTCGGCGGCGATCGGGAAGACGAATTCGTCCACGCGGAAAGACAGTTCGGTGCCGGCGACGGTGGTGCCGTCGGCCGCCTTGATCTTGAACACACCGTCCTCGACAACCATCGAGCCCGCGTCGGTGCCGATGATCGTGGCATCCTCGGTGGTGCTCGCGGTGTAGTTGATCGGCGCGTTCGGGTCCGCGGCGGGCGCTGCGTGGCTGGTACCGGCCGCGATGCCGAGGGCAACGCTGACGGTCGAGGCCAGCAGGGCGAACTTGGTGATTTTCACGGGGGTGAACCTTTCGTGTTCCTCGTGGTGAACTGCGCGGCGCAGAAGCTGCGGACCGAACGAAGCGGAACCATAGCTAGGTAAGCCTCACCTATCAAGACCTTGCCCTAGCTAAACTCTTTGCAAGTCAGGCAAGGCTCACCTATCTAACCGTTTCTTAGGCTAACCTCCCAAGCGATGTAGTTCGACTCGAGAGAGATTTCCCTGATGAGAAGTCCGCGCTGGTGCGGCTGGTTGCTGACAGTCGCGTTGCTGATCGCGGCCTGTTTGCTGAGCCTGCTGGTCGGCACGAAATCGATTCCCGTCGGCGAGGTTTGGCTGGCACTGACCGAGCCGGCGACCACGCCCGACCACGTCACCGTCACCGAATACCGGCTGCCGAGAACGGTGCTGGGACTGCTCGCCGGACTGGCCCTCGGGGTCGCGGGCTGCCTGATGCAGGGCCTGACCCGAAACCCCCTCGCCGACCCCGGATTACTGGGTGTCAACGCGGGCGCCGCCTTCGCGATCACGGTCGCGGTCGGGGTGCTCGGCGTGAGTGAGATCACGTCCTACGTCTGGTTCGGCTTCGCCGGCGCCGCGCTGGTCTCGGTGATCGTGTACCGGCTCGGCACCGCGGGCCACACCGGCACCGATCCGATCCGCCTGACCCTGGCCGGGGTCGCCGCCACCGCGGTGCTCGGCGGACTCACCAGGGGCCTGATCCTGCTCGACCCCAAGGCTTTCGACGAGATGCGGCGCTGGGACGCCGGTTCGCTCACCGGCCGCGGGTTCGACATCATCGCGGGCGCCGCGCCGTTCATCGTGGCCGGGCTGCTGATCGCCGCGGTCTGCGCGCGGTCGCTCAATGCCGTTGCCCTCGGCGACGATCTGGCCCGTTCGCTGGGCGTGCACGTCACCCGAACGCGGCTGCTCACCGCGCTGGCGCTGGTGTTGCTGTGCGGCACCGCGACCGCGGCCGTCGGCCCGATCGCCTTCGTCGGTCTCGCGGTGCCGCATATCGCCCGCTGGCTGGTCGGCCCCGATCAGCGCTGGATCTTCGCCTACTCGCTGGTGCTCGCGCCGCTGCTGGTCCTCACCGCGGATGTGCTTGGCCGCATCGTCATTCGTCCCGACGAGGTGCCCGCGGGCCTGGTCACGGCGTTCCTCGGCGCGCCGATGCTGATCTGGCTGGCGCGCCGTTCACGAGTGGGGGCGGCGGCATGAGTACCAGAATTGATTTCGGGCGCAGCATGCTCGTTGTGCGCCGGCGGCGTCTCGGTCTGACCACCAGGATCGGCGTGCGCACCGTGGTGGTGTGCGCGATCCTGCTGGCGATCGCCCTCGCCACCGCCGTATTCGCCCTGGGCAGCGGCGATTTCCCGATTCCGGCGCCGCGCGTGCTTCGGGCGTTGTTCGTCGGCGACGAGCGGTTCGACCGGCTGGTGGTGTGGGACTGGCGGCTGCCACGCATCCTGATGGCGCTGGCGCTCGGTGCGGCGCTCGGCGTCAGCGGCGCGATCCTCCAGTCGGTCACCCGGAATCCGCTGGGCAGCCCCGACATCATCGGGTTCAGCACCGGCGCCTACACCGGTGCGCTGCTGGTCATCCTGATCCTCGGCGGCGGCAGCTTCCAGACCGCGGCGGGCGCGATGATCGGTGGCCTCGGCGCCGCACTGGTGATCCATCTGCTGGCCTTCCGGCACAACGTGACCGGCTTCCGGCTGATCATCGTCGGCATCGGCGTGAGCGCGATGCTCGCCTCGGTCAACACCTGGCTCATCATGCGGGCCGACCTGGACGCGGCGATGTCGGCGGCGGCCTGGGGTGCGGGCTCGCTCAACGGGCTGTCATGGCCACAGGTCGCACCGACGATGATCATCCTGGCCGTGCTGGCGCTGGCGCTGATCCCGGCCGCGCCCCGCCTGCAGATCCTCGAACTCGGTGACGACACCGCGCGCGCCCTCGGGCTCGACGCGAGCAAGGCGACCGGCTGGCTGATCGCGCTCAGCGTCGGATTCACCTCGCTGGCAACGGCTGTCGCCGGGCCGATCGCCTTCGTCGCGCTGGCCGCGCCGCACCTGGCGCGCAAGCTCACCCGCACCCCGTCGATCGCGCTGGTCCCCGCCGCGGCGATGGGCGCGACCTTGCTGATCACCTGCGACTGGATCGCCCAGCACGCCTTCGCGCCGACCACCATCCCGGTCGGCATCGTCACCGGCTCGATCGGCGGCCTGTACCTGGCGTATCTGCTCGTCGCCGAAGCGCGACGGAAATAGGGAAGCGATATGAACGACTCTCACGCCGCGCGGTTGCGCGCCGACCAGGTCCGGCTCGGCTACAAGGGCCGCACGATCAGTGATCAACTCTCCGTGGACATCCCGGACGGCAAGTTCACCGTGATCATCGGCCCGAACGCCTGCGGCAAGTCGACGCTGCTGCGTGCGCTGGCCCGGCTGCTCGCCCCCGAATCCGGCACGGTGCTGCTCGACGGCAAGCCGGTGACCGACTATCCGGCCAAGGAGTTGGCCCGCCAGATCGGCCTGCTGCCGCAGACTTCGACCGCGCCCGACGGCATCCGCGTCGCGGATCTCGTCGCACGCGGCCGCTATCCGCATCAGACGCTGCTGCGACAGTGGTCGCGCACCGATGAGGAGGCGGTCGCGGCGGCGATGGAAGCCACCGGCGTCGCCGAGTTGTCGGCGCGTCCGGTCGAGGAACTGTCGGGTGGTCAGCGGCAGCGGGTGTGGATCTCGATGGTGCTCGCCCAGCAGACGCCCATCATCCTGCTCGACGAGCCGACCACCTATCTCGATATCGCCTACCAGATCCAGCTGCTGGATCTGTGCCGCTCGCTCCATCGCGATTCGGGGCGAACGGTCGTCGCGGTCCTGCACGACCTCAACCATGCCTTCCGCTACGCCGACCACCTGATCGCCATGCGCGACGGGCGGGTCGTCGCCTGCGGGGAACCCGCCGAGATCGTCACCGCGGAACTGGTCAACGAGGTGTTTTCGCTGCGGTGCCGCATCGTCGACGACCCGGAAACCGGTACGCCACTGGTGATTCCGCTGGCGGAGAACGCCGCACAGGTGCACTGAGGTGGCCCGGCGCCACCGTCGCAAGAAATGAGGAATTCCCCGTCCATGTTCACCAACCGATCTTCGGGCAGGCTCCGCGCCGCCCTCGCCCTGCTGGTTCTCGCGCTGGTCGCGGTGCTCACCGCGTGCGGCAACTCGTCCTCCGACGCCGCCGGCACCGGCCCGCGTGAGGTGGCCTCGGCGAAGGGCCCCGTCAAGGTGCCCGCCGCCCCGCAGCGCATCGTCGTGCTCAACGGCAATCTGGCCGGCTATCTCTACGACCTCGAGGCCACGGTCGTCGCGGCGGATCCGCGCCTGCTCGGTGTCCCGAACAAGCCGGGCGAGTTCCCCACCGGCTGGGCCGAGGACGCGAAGAAGCAGGGCACGCAGGCCGTGCCGTCCGGCGAGAACATCAACCTCGAGTTCATCGCCGCGCAGCGCCCCGATCTGATCATCGGCGGCGGCCAGGGCTACCCGGGCCAGCAGTCGGTCAACGCCTACGACCAGCTCAGCGCGATCGCCCCGACGGTGCTGTTGCCGACCGAGACCACCTACTGGCAGGACCAGCTGCGGTTCATCGCCACCACGGTCGACAAGCCGGCCAAGGTCGACACCCTGATCGCGAACTACCAGGCCAAGCTGGCCGAGGCCAAGAGCAAGATCAAGGCGCCCGCCGGCGCGACCGCGGTCATGCAGTCGATCAAGAGCCAGAAGCCGACCCTCTTCGTGCCGAGCGCCGCGCTGCCCACCCTGCTCGCCGAGGTCGGTTTCACCCTGGACACCACGGTGGAGGCCAAGGCGGGCAACCCTGCCAAGGAGCAGAGCGCCGACTTCATCAGCTTCAGCCCCGAACTGCTGAACACCGTGATCGATGCGCCCGTGCTGTTCACCATTCCGCTCAGCGGCGGTCGTTCGCTCGAGGAACTGCGCGCCGACCCGATGTACGCGACGCTGCCTGCGTTCGTGGGGAACAAGGTCTTCGAACTGCCCGCCACCAGCTCGCGGCCCGACTACCGCACCGTCATGACCACCCTCGATCTGCTCGTGGAACGCTTCCAGTGAGCGCCCCCGGCGGACTGCTCATCGACCTCAGCCCGCTGCGGGCCTCGCGCCCGTTCCGGTGCGCGTTCGCGGCGCGGCTGGTGTCGGTGCTCGGCATCGGGCTGCTCATGGTGGCTCTGCCGCTGCAGGTCTATCAGCTGACCGGCTCGAGTGTGCAGGTCGCCGGGGTCGCCACCACGACCGCGGCGGCCCTGTTCGTCGGCAGTCTCGCCGGCGGTGTGGTCGCCGACCGGTACGACCGCCGCACGGTGATCCAATGGTCGCGCAGCGCAGCGGGTATCGGATTCCTGCTGCTCGGGGTGAACGCCGTACTGCCGGATCCGTTCCTGTCCGCCATCTATCTCGCCGCCGTCATCGACGGCCTCGCGGGCGGGGTGAGCGGTTCGGCGCTGATGGCCATGGTTCCGGTGCTGGTCGGCCGCGAGAAGGTGGCGGCCGCGGGCGCGCTGGTCTCGCTGACCACCGATCTCGGCACGATGCTCACCCCGGCGGTCGCCGGTCTGCTCGTCGCGAAAACCGGTGTGGCCACGGCCTATTTCCTCTGCGCTCTCGCGACCACGGCGACCGTCGGGCTGATCACCGCGATCGGACCGTCGCCGCCACCGCAGCGCGACCTGCAGAATCCGGTGCGCGAGCTGGCGGCGGGCATCACCTTCGCGGTGCGCCACGAATCCATCCGGCTCATCCTGCTGACCGGCCTGATCGGGATGCTAGTCAGCGGACCGCTGGTGCTGCTCCCCGCCTTCGCCGATGTCGAACTCGACGCGGGGCCGGGCACCCTCGGCCTGCTCTACGCCGCGCCCGGTGCCGGTGCGGTGCTCGGCACGCTGACCAGCGGCTGGATGAGCCGCGTCAATACCGGTCTGGCACTGCTGGTCTCGCTGGCGCTGATGCCGATCGGCGTCATCGCGGCCGGGCTGTGGTCGCACGCGGCGCTGGTGTTCCTCGGACTGGCCGGGTTCGGCCTGGCCAGGGCGGTGAACATGGTGCTGCGCTACGCCATGTTGCAGCAGGCAGCGCCCGACCACATGCGTGGGCGCATGTCGGGTCTGCTGATGGTGCAGTCGGTCGCGGGTACCGCGGTCGGTTCGATGGTGGCCGGTGTCGTCGGCCAGATGTTCGCTCCCGGACGCGCGCTCGTGCTCTACGGCGTCGCGGTTCTGGTACTCACCGGCCTGATGGCGCTCGTCGCCGGGCCGCTGCACAGGAAGGAACAGGTGTGAAGGATCGCAGTGCCTACGCCGACAACATCGCCGAGGTGCTCGCCGGCGAGCACTACGCCAAGGTTCCGTACCCGATCGGCCTGCAGGAAGTGGAGGTGTTGCGGGTCGTCCCCGTCGGCGCGGCGCTGCGGCGGATCACCTTCGGCGGCCCGGACATCGCCGAGTTCCACAGCTATGTGCCGGATGAGCATGTGCGCCTGATCTTCCCTGGCGAGGACGGCGTGCTGCGGCTGCCCAAGCTCGAGGGCACGATGCTCGAGTGGGGTACCCCGCGACCGGTCTCGCGTGAGTACACCGTGCGCCGCCACAGCGTCGAAGACGGCGAACTCGACATCGATTTCGTCATCCATCCCGGTGGCCTCGCCTCCGATTGGGCCGCTTCGGTCACCCCGGGCACCAAGGTGCACATCGCCGGTCCGCCCGGCGGCGTCGTCATCCCGGAGACCTACGACGACTATCTGCTCGCCGGTGACATCACCGCGCTGCCCGCCATCGCCCGCTGGCTCGAGCGCATGCCGCGCGAGACCACCGGCTGGGCGTTCATCGAGGTGGCGGGGCCCGCGGAGGAGATCCCGCTCGACCCACCCGCAGGCGTCACCGTGCGCTGGCTGCACCGCGGCGAGCTGGAGCCGGGCACCAGCGACATCCTCGAGCAGGCCGTGCGCGAGGTGGAAGTGCCCGCCGGACACCGCGTCTACGCGTGGGTGGCGGGCGAGGCGGGCTGCCTGCGCGGGGTCCGCAAGATCATCCGCAACGACCTGGGCATCGGCCCCAAGGATTCGCTCATCGCCGGCTACTGGAAGCGCGGCGTCGCCGACTTCGATCGAGAGGAATGACAGATGACCGACGAACAGGTGATCGGTGACGTGGCGACCGCGCTGGGTGTCGACCCGGCCGAACTGACCGCGCAGACCGATCTGCTCGATGCCGGGCTCGATTCGGTGCGCATCATGTCGCTGGTGGAGAAATGGCGGTCGGCGGGACATGCGGATATCGACTTCCCCACGCTCGCGGGCGATCCCGTCCTCGGGTCCTGGATCGAACTGCTGGCCTGAGCCGCGGGGTGGCGTGCCAGGCACGCCAC